>NZ_JAWLPU010000002.1:0-300000 GCF_036997485.1 Brachyspira pilosicoli
TGATGATTACACCAGAGATCAGCATGCATTTATGCATTTTGATTTAAGCAAACTTCATATATTTGATAAAAATACTGAAAAAAATATTTTAGCAGAATAATAAAAAAATTAAATAATTTTTAAATAAATGAAATTCATGCTATTATTATAAAGTTATTATTTTATTTAAATATATTTGTTGTCTTTTATAGTATGTAAATTTTAGAATATAAATATGGCTATTTTATATTAATAATATATTTATACATATTTATATATTATGTGTAAATATATTATTTTTTTTGATTTACATTTAAAATTATCTAAATATAGCTAAATATTTATATTGGTATTTTTTATATTATTTTACTATATCTCTATGATTTAGAGGCTTTGTGTTTATTTATTGAATATTGTATTTATGTAGTATAAATATGATATTCTTTTTATATTATATAATGTTTAAAATTATTATATCGTTTCTTCTAATTTTTTTATGTTCTTAATCTCTCTTTTTATGAATAAAATAGTAACTATTAAAGCCATTGCATCTGCTATTGGACCAGCATACATTATACCGTCTATACCAAATATTTTAGGGAGTATTATTATAAGAGGAAGCAAAAAAATTATCTGTCTTGTCATAGCAATAAATGCTCCTTTAAATGCTTTCCCTATAGAAGTGAAAAAAGACCCTGTAACAGGCTGAACTCCATTAACTACCATAAATAGCATATATATCCTCATATATTCTTCAGCAAAAGAAAAATATAATTCGCTTCCATCTCCAAACATAGAAACTATTTGTCTTGGGAATAATTGAAAAAGCAAAGATGCTGTTATAGCCATTATAGTTGTTATAAATACGCTTAACTTGTATGTATCTATTACCCTTTTATAATTTCTTGCCCCATAATTAAATCCAACTATAGGCTGAGAACCTTGCCCTGTACCTATTATAAAGGCCATAACAATCATATTTATCTTTGCTATAATCCCAGATACAGCAAGAGGAATATTACCTCCATATATAGATTGGTTACCATAATAGCTTAATACATTATTCATTGTAATTTGAACAGCCATCATAGCTAACTGATTGAAGCCTCCGGATAAACCTAAAGTAAAAATTTTAATAACATTACTGATATTTAGAATAAAGCTTTTTTTGTTAAGTGTAACATTTTTCATTTTAAATATATATTTAAAAGTTAAAACAAATGATATAAACTGTCCTATTATAGTAGCTAAAGCAGCCCCTGATATTCCCATTTTTAAATAAAATATAAATATAGGGTCCAATATAGTGTTAGCAATAGCTCCGCTTAATACTGATATCATTGAATATCTTGGACTTCCGTCTGCTCTTATTATATGACTCATCATGCTTGAAAATATAAAAGGCAAAAAACCAGTGGAAGTTATTGAACTATATTTTATAGCATAGTTTAATACATCTTCTGTAGAACCAAACATATACATTATTTTTTCTACAAACATCTTCACTATTATAGTTAATATAATACTGAAAATGAATGCTAAAGATATTGTATTTCCTATAATATTTGATGCTTTTTCTTTTTCGCCCCTTCCAAGCAGTAAACTATAAGAAGAAGCTCCGCCAAGTCCTAAAAATAAAGATATTGACACACATATTGTTGTTAGAGGGAATGCAACATTTGTAGCAGCATTACCTTTTATGCCCACTCCCTGACCTATAAACATTTGATCTACTATATTATATAATGCTCCAACTAACATTGATATTATACTTGGAGTGGCAAATTTCAAAAGAAGTTTATATACTTTCTCATAATATAATGGGTTAGAATTAACGTTATTGTGCATATAATATCCAAACAATTAAATATTTTTTATTTATTGCATTTATTATATTATATTTTTTAATTATTTAAATAATTAATTTTTATATAAATTTATTTCAATACTATTGACAAAAATGTTATAAATGGTAAAATACTATATATAGTAATTAATAAAGGGGCTAAAAATGATAAAAAGTGAAAATGGTTTTTTCGGTAAGTTTGGCGGAAGATTTGTAGATGAGAAACTTGAAAATAAATTAATAGAATTAGAAGATGCTTTTAATTTTTATATAAAAGATAAAGATTTTTTAAATGAATTAGAAGAACTTAGAAGCGATTTTTTGGGAAGACCTACGCCATTAATGTATGCCAAAAATATATCTGAAAGTATAGGAGGAGCTAAGATATATGTAAAATTAGAAGGATTTGCTCATACTGGTGCACATAAAATTAATAATTCAATAGGGCAGGCATTATTAGCAAAGAGAATGGGAAAGAAAAAAATAATAGCAGAAACAGGAGCAGGTCAGCATGGTATTGCTACAGCGGCAGCTTGTGCTAAGTTGGGATTGGAATGCTCTATATATATGGGGGATATAGATGTACGCAGGCAGCAGCCTAATGTGGCATCTATGGAATTATATGGGGCTAATGTTGTATCTGTTAAAAGAGGCTCTAGAGGATTAAAAGATGCAGTTGATGCGGCTTTAGAAGAATGGATAAAAGATTTAGATGATACGCATTATTTACTTGGAAGTGCTGTGGGACCTAGCCCTTATCCGGATATAGTGAGAACTTTTCAATCTATAATAGGAAGAGAATTAGAGAAACAGATAGAAGAAAAGAAGTTAAAAGTAAAATCTATGTTTGCATGTGTTGGAGGCGGTTCTAATGCAATAGGTTTTTTTGAGCCATTTATAGAAAAAGCTAATATAGAATTGGTAGCAGTTGAGGCTGGAGGAATAGGTACAAATATTGGAGAGAATGCTGTAAGAATGAATAATGAATATGCCAAAGACCATGTTGCTCAGGGGTATAAAAGTAAGTTTATATTAAAAGAAAATGGTGAGATATCTGATACTATGTCTATATCGGCTGGACTTGATTATCCGGGGATTGGGCCGCAATTAGCATATTTGGGAGATATTGGAAGGATTAAATTTTTAAGTGCTACAGATATGGAGGCTATTAATGCAGTTAGAGAATTTGCTAAGCATGAGGGGGTTATATTTGCTTTAGAGAGTGCTCATGCGGGGGCTAAGGCTATAGAATATGCCAAAAAATGCTCAAAAGATGATGTTATAATAGTTAATATGTCTGGAAGAGGGGATAAAGATATTTTTATAACTTCTCCTATATTTAGAGCTAATAGATGGAAAGAGTTTTTACAAGATGAGTTAAACAGATTAGAAAATAATATTGATATACATAATTTTAAATAAAAATATTTTTATAACTTTTATATATGTTAAAATATAATATATAATAATAAACTTCCAAATTTATTTTTTTAATATATACTGGTTTTAAAATAGGTTTTATTGTCATTATGGTGTATAAAAAAAGTAATAACATAGATGTAAAAAAAATTAATAAAAATATAATATATAAATATATATTAGAAAATAAAAAAGTATCTAAAAATAATATTTCAATATCATTAAATATTAGTATGCCTACTGTTTGGCAAAATTTAAAGGAATTATTGGATTGTAATTTGATACAAGAAGTTGGGGAATTTGAATCAAGCGGAGGACGAAAGGCTAAGGCTATTTCAATTGTAGAAAATGCTAAATTTGCCATAGGAGTTGATATAACAAAAAACCATGTAAGTATAGTTTTAGTTAATTTAGTTGGAGATGTAGTAAAAAACATAAGATTAAAAAAAACATTTAGCTATACTAAAGGATATTTTTTATGGTTCGAGAAATCTATCAAAGATTTTATTCTTGGTATTGATATGAATTCAATTTTGGGAGTTGGTATATCAATACCCGCAATTATAGATAAATCTGGAAGTTATATAACTTCATCTCATGTATTAAAACTTAAAGATGTACCATGCAATAGTTTTAGTGAATATATACCTTTTAATTGCATATTTATGAATGATGCTAATGCTGCTGGATTTGCTGAATCCAAGTATATAGAAAATAATGCTATTTACTTATCATTAAGTAATAGTGTTGGCGGGGCTATAATATTATCAAAGAAGCTGTATACTGGTGATAATGTAAGGGCTGGAGAGTTTGGTCATGCTGCGATTATTCCTGATGGGGAAAAGTGTTATTGCGGCAAAAGAGGATGTTTAGATTGCTATTGTAAGGCTAGTTTATTATCTGATTTAACTAATGGTAAATTAAATATTTTTTTTGATAAGTTAAATAAGGGCGATAAGAAAATTATAGAGGTTTGGGATAAGTATTTATATTATTTATCAATAGCGGTTAATAATTTGAGAATGAATTTTGATTGTGATGTAGTTATAGGCGGATATGTTGGAGCTTATTTTTTAGATTATCTTAATGATTTTAAAGATAAAGTTTCAAAGTTAAATACTTTTGAAAATAATGCCAATTATATAAGAGTTTGTAAACATCATTTTGAGGGGGCGGCTTTAGGGGCGGCTTTAGTGCATATTGACTCGTTTATAAAATCTGTTTAATGAATATATATTCTAATAAAAATATTTTTGTGTTTTTTACTTGACAATGTAATTTTTTATGGGTATACTTAATTTGTTAGATACTTTAATAAAATTATTTAATAAAAGTATTTAATAAATATTATATCATGGAGTATGAGATTATGAATGGTAAAATGAAAGTTGCAATAATGACTAATTTAAGAAAAATAGAATTTACAGATAGAGATATACCAAAACCAAAGGGTGATGAGGTGTTAGTTAAATTGGAATATGTAGGAGTATGCGGTTCTGATTTGCATTATTACGAACATGGGGCTATTGGTAATTTTATTGTAGAATATCCATTTGTTTTGGGGCATGAATGCAGCGGAACTGTTGTAGAAATAGGGGATAAGGTTAAGCATTTAAAAGTTGGCGATAAAGTAGCTTTAGAGCCTGGCAAAACTTGCGGTGAGTGTGAGTTTTGTAAAACAGGAAGGTATAATTTATGTCCTGATGTAATATTTTTTGCTACGCCTCCTGTTGATGGGGTATTTCAAGAATATGTTGCTCACCCTGAAAGTTTATCTTTCAAACTTCCTGATAATATATCAACAATGGAAGGAGCTTTGATAGAACCTTTAGCAGTTGGAATGCATGCTGCAAGGCAGGGAGATGCTAAAATAGGAGATGTGGCATTTGTAACGGGGGCTGGATGTATAGGGTTGTGCTCTATGTTAGCTTTAAAGGCTTGCGGGGTATCTAAGGTTTATGTTATAGATGTAATAAAAAAACGTTTGGATAAAGCATTAGAATTGGGAGCTAACGGTATTATTGATGCTTCTAAAGAAAATGTTGTAGAAAAAGTATTAGAATTGACAGACGGTAAAGGAAGTAATATTACTATAGAAACTGCCGGCAGTGAAATTACAACAAATCAGGCTATTGAGTTTGCAAAGAAGGGGTCTACTATAGTTTTAGTTGGATATAGCAAAACTGGAAAAATTAATATGAATGTTGGTATGTCTTTAGATAAAGAATTAACATTTAAAACTGTATTTAGATATAGACATATTTTCCCATTATGCATAGATGCTATAGAAAGCGGAGCTATTGATATAAAAAATATAGTTACTAATAGTTATAATTTTAATGATTTACAAAAAGCTTTAGATGATAGTGTAGAAGATAAAGCGAGTATTGTAAAAACTGTTATAAAAATTAAATAAAGAAAGTTTAAAATTTATAAAATACAATTTTTGTTATTAGAATTTTATATTAATTATAAAGTGAATATAAATTTTTAATCGGTTTTCTTTTTAGTGTTTTATTAATTAATAGTTTCTTTAAAAAGCTACTAATTATAAAAGCTGTTTCTTTTTTATATTGACTTTTTAATATTTATATTATAAAATTAGTAAAAATTTTTATAAAGAAAACAATTTATTATAAATATTATTTAAGAAGGAGAATATTATATGTCATCTATTAAACCATTAGCAGATAGAGTTCTTTTACAAGTTTTAGAACAAGAAGAAAAAACTTCAAGCGGAATATTGCTTCCAGATACAGCTAAAGAAAAAACTCAAAAAGCAAAAGTAATTGAAATAGGTTCTAGTAAAGATATACAAGTAAAAAAAGGTGATATAGTTATATACGACAAATATTCCGGTATACAAATAAAAGAAGATAATAAAGAATATTTAATAGTAAAAAACGAAGAAATCGTTGCTATTATTAAATAATAATAAATTAATGGCTAAAACAAATTATAAGAACACTTAAGTTTTATAAACTTAGTGTTCTTTTTTGATTAATTATTTGGGTAGATTAGCAGTATGTTTAAATATTTGTGTTTAGTTTTTATTATATTTCAAATTTCAATATTTGCCGAGGAAACAACAAATAAGGTCCCTGAATATAATTTTATATATGAAAAAGAAATTTCTTTTGATTTGGAAGAAACTAATAATATAAATGAAATATCAATTATGATAGAAAGAAGAGGACTGCCATTAGTTAATAGACTTGTTAGATTTATCTCTACAGACCCTGAAATATTTAATTTTGAAACAGAAATAATAAACACAAACAATGGTTTTGAAGAAGCAGAAACAACATACACAAATATTTTTGTAGTGCCTACAGATGAAAATGGTATAGCAAGTGCAAATGTTAATTTGAATAAAGCAGGAAAAGCTGTTGTAATTATGCATATATTATATGTTGGTTCTACTGGAAATACAAATATATCTTATGAAGAGTTTGCTAATGTCAATGTAAAAAATACTCCATCTATACCCTCAATCATTTTTAACAATCAAGATGAAAACTTAAATGCCAAAACTTCAATATTTTTAGAATTAACACTATATCCAGCACTTTTTCTAATATCAATAGCATTAATATTTATTAGCTATTTTAGACATATATATTATGAATACAGAGCTTCAAAATCAAAGATAATAATGTATTCATTTTTTGGATTTAGTACAGTTCAAAAGAAATTTGTATATCTAATTATAGTTATTTTTATAGAATTAATTTTAATAGGAGTTTCTCTTATTATCAGCAGCTACGTTCTTCCTATAACATTCTTATCATTTTTTATAGCTGGATTTATTGTAAAAAACAAAAAATTATATTCTATAGGATTTTTTATATTAGCTTCTATATCTATGATAGACTTGTATCTCAAAGTATTTTTAAATTATTTTGCGATAGAATCTATAATTCAATCATCATTTATGACAAATCCATTCTTAGTATTTTTCATATTTCTTCTTCTAACAGCATTATCTGGAGGAATATATATACCTTCTTCAATATTAATATTATATAAAACAGTATTTAATTTAGGAAATACTGGTTTAATAATTGCTTTAATAGGAATATTTATCTCTTCTTTACTCTATATTATAAAAGTAAAAAAAGATATACCTTTCCTCTATGAATTAGATTTATTAAAGATTAGGGACAATTACTAATAATATAAATTACGAAATTTTATAAATATTTTTTTATCAAATACGATACTGTTATATAATAACTAAATTTCTAAAAAATAAATTTAATATTTTTAATTAAGGATTATTAATGATAAAAGTTGATAATGTAGTAAAATACTATGGAGAACATTTAGCTCTAAAGGGTGTTTCATATACTATAAATAAAGGTGAAATAGTTGGATTTTTAGGACCTAATGGTGCTGGAAAGTCTACTATGATGCGTATTATTACAGGGTATCTTCCTGCTACAAGCGGATATGTTTATTTAGATGATTATGAGGTTTATGATAATCCTATAGAATTAAAAAAAAGAATAGGATATATGCCTGAAAATGTTTCATTATACACAGAGATGACTGTAATAGATTATCTTAAATTTTGTGCTAAGCTAAAAGGAGTTCCAAGCAAAAAAGTTAAATCTGCTGTAGAAAATACAATAGAAATTACAGGCTTAACAAAATACAGAGACAGAATAATAGGACATTTATCTAAAGGATATAGACAAAGAACAGGTATAGCGCAGGCAATAATACATGACCCTGAAGTTTTGATACTTGATGAACCTACAAGCGGACTTGACCCTAATCAATTAATAGAAGTAAGAGCTTTAATAAAAAGTTTAGGAGGAAGCAGGACTGTTATACTTTCTACACATATATTAAGCGAAGTGGAAGACACTTGCGAGAGGGCTTTAATTATAGATAGCGGAGAGCTTATTGCTGAGGATACAATAGAAGGCTTAAAAATGGCTATGGACAGAGAGATACTTGGAGGAAACATTGAACTTAAAGTGGCTGACAGACAGAATGATGCTCTTTTATGTGTGAGAGAGATTAATGGCGTTGTACAGGCTGAAACTGATAATTTTGGCACTATTATTATAGAATGCGAAAGAGGAAATGATTCACGTGCTGAAATAGTAAAACATTTGGTTAATAATAATTTTGATGTGTTAGAGATAAAGCCTAAAGAGAGAAGTTTGGAAGAGGTATTTATTTACTTTACAGATAAAAAGAAAAATCAGGATTTTGATAAGAGTAAATATATAAAAGATGAAGGTATAAAAACTGATATTTCAGAAGAAGAATAATATTAAAAAAGAGATAAAAGAGGTAAAAAATGAGAAACATATATGTTGTATTTGCAAGGGAGATTCAATCTTTTTATGTGTCTCCTTTATATTATATATTAGGATTTATTTATTTAGCTTTAACAGGATATTTTTTCACTATAGAAGTTTATTATAGTAGATTGGCAGTAATGGAAAACACTATGTATAACATTGGTTTTTTTACAATATTATTTTTATCAATTTTATGCATGAAATTAATAGCTGAAGAGAGAGCATCTGGTACATTTGAACTTATTATGACATCTCCCATCACTTCACTTCAATATGTAATTGGTAAATATTTGTCTGTATTGGTTGTTTATGCTTCGCTTTTAATTATGACTTTTGTTTATCCTATACTTTTAATGGTATTCGGAAAGCCAGATATGGGTGTAATATTCAGCGGATATTTGGGATTATTTTTACTTGGTACTGCTATACTTGGATTAGGACTTATTGCAACAAGCATATCAAAAAGTCAATTAGTAGCTGCTATTTTGGGTGTATCAATGGGTGTATTTGCCTACATTATAAATTGGCTTAGCGAGATGTTTACTGGTGCAAGTAAATTATTAAATGCTATTTCTATAACTACATATTTTTCTGATTTTACTAAGGGATTAATAGATATACAAAACGTGATATTCTTTCTTATTTGGGCTATTGCTTGTATATCAATATCTACTATGCTTGTAGAGTCATATAAATGGCAATAAAAAAGGCTTGAATATATGTCTGAAATAGTTGAATATGTCAAAAATAATGATTTTGATAATGTAAAAAAATTGATAGAAGCTAATAATTCATTAGTTGATGCAAGAGATGAAGAGACAAGATTCACACTTCTAATGCTTTGTGCTAAAAAAGGATTTATTAATATAGCAAAACTTTTAGTAGAAGAGGGGGCTAATTTAAACTTAAGAAGCAAAACAGGTATAACTGCTTTAATGTTTGCCTGTGCTGAGAAACAAGCAGATGTTGCAAAATATTTAATAGATTCTGGTGCTGATGTTAACTTAAGAGATAAGCCATTATTTTCTGCTTTACTTTATGCTTCACTTACGAAAGAACATGATATTATAAAAGCATTAATAGAAGCAGGTGCCGATGTGAATGCTAAGAATTTCAAATTAGTAACTCCTTTAATGTTTGCTTCTGGTATAAACGATATAGAGACAATGAAACTTTTAATAGATGCTGGAGCTGATATAGAACATAAAAATAAAGACGGAGAGCGTGCATTAGAGTTTGCCATTCGAAAAGAGCAAAAAGAAGCAGCAGAATATTTAAAAACTATTTCTAAATAATTTTTAAATAGTATATTTAAACGATTTTTTAAATATACTATTTATTTTTCCTAATATTTACCGAGTTTCTTAAAAAGAATTAGAAAGACTGCTTCCAATAAAAATAAAAAAATAATTATATTTTATTAAATACTTCTAAATTATAAGCATCATTCCAAAATCTATATTCCCAAATAAAAGCAGTATCAAAAGCTTTAATCATTTTTTCTTTATTTATTTTAGAAGCTTTTAAATACATATTATCTATAATATTAATCATATTGTGAGTGGATTTAGAGAACTCTTCATCTGCATAGGTTTCTATCCATTTTTTGTATGGGTTATTTTTTGTGATGGCATTTTCTTTTATGTATTTGCCTATTTCATTGTATATCCAAAAGCATGGAAGTATAGCAGATGCTGCCACTTCTACTGATTCTGTATGTGATGTATTTATTAAAAAGCTCGTGTATCCTAAATTGGCAGTTGTTATTTTATTTGTATTTTTAAAATTAAATAACTCTCTAAAATATTTATGCACCACTTCCTCTTCAACTATATATGAATTAATAGAAGATTTTAAAAATGCAATTGCATTATTAGTATCATCTATTTTTGAAGATATTATTGCCAAAACTTTTGAATAATATTTTAAATAATGGGCATCTTGTTCTATATAATAAGCAAATTTATTTTTACCTAAAGAGCCGTCCATCAATTCTTTATTGAATGGCATATCTTTTATTTTTTGATAGTTTTTTATATTTTTATTCCATACTTTTTTAGAAAAATCCATTCTCAATTCCTTCGATTAATTTTATTAATTAATAATAATCTTCTATAAAATTAAAATGTGCAGCTATTTGAACACCTAAATCTATTGCCGCTAATTTTTGTACATCTGGAGCAACTCCTTTTACTTTAACATTAGGAAAATCATAATTAAAATAAAAACTCAAACTGCTGCTTGAATAATATTTATAGAATTTATAGCCAACTACAAATTTTATATATGGTATATATAAATCATCAAACCTATCTTTTAATCTGCTATAATTAAGAAGCTCTATTATATTATCGTATCTATAGTTTCCCCCCAAAGCTATTTTGACTCCGCCGCCAACTCCAAGCATGAAACCAGATATAGTAGATTCTAAATATCCGCCTACAAGTATGCTGTCAAATAAATTAGCATATTTTCTCTTAATGTTATAATCTATAAAACTAAAAGCATCTCTATGATATCCAAAATCAATACCAAGTGTTATAGCTGATGGAGTTCTTGAGCTTACTATGAAATTATAAGCTGTTTGTAGTATTATACCGCCTTCAAAATATGATTGACTTTGATAGTCATTTTTATTTAGAGTTCCGCCATTATTTTCTATTTTGTATTCAGGCAAACTTCCTGCTAATGTTATAACATATCCTAAACTAAAAAAACCAGGTGCTGCAAATAAATTGCTCATTGAAAATAAAAATAATAAAATTATAGTTTTTTTCATAAATTAATCCTAAATATTTATTATATTAATAATATATAGCTATTAATTTTTTAAGTCAATTAATTAGTATATATATTAACAATATTTTCCGATATTGTAATAGATATTTTTATACTTTGGGAGAATTTTATATGCCTGTTTTAACAATAGATCATGAAGAATATCCTTCAGTAATTGTTATTGAATATAATAGTTTATACAAAAATGAGTTAATTAATTTTATAAAAAATATTAAGATAAAAGATAATAAAGAAGTTGTATACACTGATAATTTTTTCTATAAGATAATTAATAATAATAATCAAAATGTAGGGCTCTTAACAATAGACGGAAGAATAGAAGGTTATTATTACGTTGATAAAGATAACATGCTTAAATATATATATATAAGTTTTCCATATAGAAGGGGCGGATTTGGTAAGCTTCTTCTTTTACATGCTATAAAGCTTCACCCAGATATAACATTCGATAAAGGAACAAATCAGGGTTATAATAGGCTTATAAGTTCGCCATTATTTGAAGATGCACTTAAAGGCAATATATCTTCATTGGATGCTGCAAACAGTATGGAATCTTTTGATGATTCTGGTTCAAGCAAAGAAGGGGAGCTTACATTATTTTAAAAAAGATTATAATATTATTTTCTATAATTTTTATCTCTTGCAAACATAGTATGGTTTTTGTGCAGGAAGATTCTAAAAAAATTGAAAAGATAAAAGTATATAAACTTGTCAATATGTATAGTTATATGAACATTACTATAAGTATTGATAAGAATAAAATATACGGTCAGTCTTCTGTTAATGACTATTGGGCAGATTGCAAAATAGAAAATGATAAAATTTCGATATCCATGATAAATACCACAAGAAAAACTGCTGATGCCAAAAGGAGAAATGCAGAGGGTGAATATTTATCTATACTTCAAGCAGCTTATTCATTTAATATAACAGACAATATATTAACAATATATACAACATTTAGAGATGAGCCTTTAATATATGAAGAGATAAAATAAAGTTTATTTAAATATGATAAAAAATTAGCCTTGCATATATTATATACAAGGCTTTTTTAATGATAATAAAAATTTATATGAAGGATGAATCTGCAAATTATTTATTATTATATAACACTATAGACTCATAAGGTTTTAATTTTATAATGTTGTCAAATACTGCTGTATCATAATTTGAAATAAGACACTTTGAACTTTTTATGTTAAAATTAATACTGCTTAAATCTATAGTGTATTCATTAGCATAAAAATTATTTATTACTAAAAGTTTTTCAGCCTCGTATTCTCTTATAAAAGCAAATACATTTTTATCGTCTTTTAGTATAGGTATAGTTTTACCTTCTGAAATAACTTTATAATCTTTTCTTAGTTTTATTAATTTTTTATAATGATTAAATATAGAGTTTTCATCTTTAAGATTGTTCTCTACGTTTATCTCTTTATAATTATAAATAACCTCTATCCAAGGCTTAGCATTTGAAAAGCCCGCATTTTCTTTATCATTCCATTGCATAGGAGTTCTTGAATTATCTCTTGACCTTGCTTGAAGTATTTTATATATTTCTTTTTCTTCTATGCCATTATTTTTAAGTATATTGAAATAGTTTATTGACTCAACATCTTTATAACTATTAATATTGTCAAAATAAGCATTGGTCATGCCTATCTCTTCGCCTTGATAAATATAAGGAGTACCCCTCAAACAATGTATAACTGTAGCAAGCATTTTAGACGACTCTTTATGATATTTTTTGTCATCACCAAATCTTGACACTATTCTAGGCTGATCATGGTTGCACCAAAACAAAGCTGACCATGCATCATTGTTTTGCATTCCTTCTTGCCAAGTAAATAAAAGTTTTTTTAATTCTTGAAAATCAAAATCCATGAGCTGCCATTTATCATTATTTTTATAGTCAACTTTAAGATGATGAAAACTAAATACCATGCTAAGTTCATTTTCTTTTTCACCAGAATATTTAATGCAGTTATCTATACTTGTTGATGACATCTCTCCTACAGTGATTGCATTATCATATTTTCCAAATGTGTTTTTATTTAACTCTTTTAAATATTTATGTATATTTATTCCGTCAGTATAAAATCTCCTTCCGTCTCCTTGAAAATCATCTTCAAAAACTTCTGGTTTTGATATAAGGTTTATTACATCAAATCTAAATCCATAAACTCCTTTTTTTATCCAGAAATTAACTATATCAAAAATCTCTTTTCTTACCTCTTCATTATCCCAATTCAAATCAGCCTGACTCACATCAAATAAATGCAAATAATACTCATCAAATTTCTCTACATACTGCCAAGCATTGCCTCCAAATTTAGATACCCAATTTGTAGGAGGCTCTTTTTTACCGTTAACTATTCTGCCTTTTTTGAATATATAATAATTTTTGTATTTCTCCTCTCCATTCATACCCCTCTTAAACCATTCATGCTCTGTAGAAGTGTGATTGAATACCATATCAAACATTATATCTATATTTCTTTTTTTAGCTTCTTTTATGAGCTCTTCAACATCTTCCATAGTGCCATAAGAAGGATCAACATTATAATAATCAGCAACATCATATCCATTATCTTTTTGAGGAGAAACAAAGAAAGGAGTGCTCCAAATAATATCTATACCTAAATTTTGTAAATAGTCTAATTTTGATATTATTCCTTTTATATCTCCAAATCCATCATTATTGCTGTCCATAAAAGATTTTGGATATATTTGATAAACAACTTTATTTTTAAAATTCATAAACGATTCCTATTTAATTAGATTTATAATAAATTTTTGAGTTATACCTAAACAACTACATTTTATCAAAAATTATTTTCTTATTTTCATTATTTGTGGGGACTAGCCACCACAGGCTAAGCCCGCCTTCGGCGAAAGACTACATTTTTTACATAAAGTCATAGTATTATATTTAATACATATTCTTAAAATATTAAGCTGTAGTATATGCGTTTTCGCGAAGCGTGCCTGCGGCAGCAACTTTTTTGAGCGACAAAAAAGTTGATAATATATTTACAAAATATAAAAATTAACAAAATATAATTGTTTAGATTATAACGGCAGCTAAGTAACATAATATTTAACTGCCGTCATATCTTTTTTATTATTTTATCTCTATAATTTTTCCTTCTCCGTTTTTTATGATAATACTTTCTTTTAATAAATTAATCTTAGTGCCGTCTGTAAATACAACAGGAGATACTAAAGACTTTTCCTTACTTTTTATATACTCTAAATCAACTTTAGCTAACTTGTCTCCTTTTTTTACTTTATCTCCCACTTTTACAAAAGATTCAAAACCCTCTCCATTAAGTTCAACTGTATCCATACCTATATGAATAAGTATCTCTTTTCCGTCTGCGGTTTCTATGCCATAAGCATGTTTTGTAGGAAATGCTGCTATTATTTCTCCATCGCAAGGAGATATAACTAAACTGTCAGCTAATTCTATTGCAAAACCTTCTCCCATAGCACCGCTTGAAAAAGCTTCATCTGCTATATCTGATAATTTATAAACTTTTCCATTCATAGGAGAAACAAAATTATCATCATCTAAAGTTATTGTAATTGATGTATTAGTTTCTAAATTTTCTGCATTATCAACTAAATCTTCTGGTTTTAATTTTTTCTTTCCAACTATAAAAGTTAATACTAATGGTATAGCTATAGCAAAAACCATAGCAACAGCAAACATCAACATATGCTGAGGCTGTATTGAAAGTATTCCCGGTATACCGCCAATACCAATAGATGTAGCCATAACCTTAGAACCAACAGATATAATTGCCGCTATACAAGAACCTATTAAAGCACATATAAATGGGAAACAATATTTTAAATTTACACCGAATAATGCAGGTTCTGTAACTCCTAAATAACATGATATAAATGCAGGTATATTTATTTGTTTAGCTTTGTTATTTCTTTTCTGAAGTATAGACATAGCAACAACGGCAGAACCTTGTGCTATATTTGATAAAGCTATCATAGGCCATAACATTGTTCCTCCGAATTGACTCATAAGCTGTAAGTCAATAGCATTAGACATGTGATGAAGACCAGTTATAACTAAAGGGGCATAGAAGAATCCGAATACTCCAGCAAATAAAACTCCAAATTTTGATGTTAGTCCAGTGTATACAACATAAGAAACAGCTTCACCTATTTTCCAGCCTATAGGCCCAACTATTGCATGTGATATAATAACAGTTGGTATTAATGATGCAAATGGTATTACAACCATAGAAATATATTCAGGCACCACCTTTCTCCAAAACTTTTCTAAGTACACTAATATAAATCCTGCCATTATAGCTGGTATAACCTGTGCCTGATAACCAACCATAGGCATTTGAAATATTCCAAAATCATAAAACTTAGGATCAACACTTCCAACTAAATAAGCATTAACAAGCTGAGGAGAAACTAATGTTATACCTAAAACAATACCTAATATTTGAGTAGTACCCATTTTTCTAGTAATAGACCAAGTAATACCTACAGGAAGAAAATGGAAAATTGCTTCACCTATTAACCATAAAAAATCATTTGTTCCAGAGCAGAACTGAGATATTTGAGTTAAACTTTTTGTGCCTTCTTCAAAAAATTTTATATCTGATATTATACTTCTAAAACCTAATATAAAACCTCCGCATATAATAGCTGGAATAAGAGGTGAAAATATTTCTGCTATGTTAGACATTAAACGCTGCAAGAATGTTTGATTGCCTTTTGCAGATTCTTTTACAGCATCTTTGCTTACACCTTCTATGCCTGAAATTTTAACAAATTCATTATAATACTCTGAAACTTCATTGCCTATTATTACCTGAAATTGTCCTGATTGAGTGAAAGTGCCTTTAGTAGATTTTAAATTTTCTATTGCTTTAATATCTGCTTTTTTAGGGTCTATTAAAACAAAACGCATTCTTGTAACACAATGAGTTATTGCCTTAATATTTTCTTTTCCGCCTACATATTTTAGTAGAAGAGTGGCGTCTTCAGTGAATTTTCCCATGATATGCCTCCATAGCTTTATATATTTCTATTATCATCAACTTGTACGTACATATTAACATATACGTACAAGTTTGTCAATTATATAATTCATTTTTTTATAAATTTTTAGTATTGATAAATAATTATATAATATTATAATAATTTCATATTTACATGATAAGGTTATAGTAATTATGGGATTATTAAATTATTTTACCAAAAAACTTATTCCTAATTTTTTATACACTGATTCACTTAAAGGACAAGTTGGAGAATTTGAAGTTGATTCTGCTTTAAATCCATTATTTTTTGGTAAAGCAGAGCATAGACAGATAAATAATTTAGTAATAATTGATAGTAATGGAAAGACTCATCAAATAGATCATATAGAAATAAGAACAAACGGAATATTTTGCATAGAAACAAAAAATTATAGTGGGCTTATATTTGGTAGTGAAAAAGATAAAAAATGGACTCAGTGTTTAAGATATGGTGAAAGGAATTATTTTTATAATCCAATAAAACAAAATAAATCTCATATATTTCATTTAAAAAAATTATTGGATAATAAATATAATATTTATTCATTAATTGTATTTACTCAAAACAATGCGGATAAAATAAATATAAATAATGTAATTAATTTGTGCGATTTAAAAAATTATTTAAATAATTTTGATGAAGGAAATAATTATACCATTGATGAAATGAATTACATTTATGATAAGCTAATATCAAATCATAATAATATTTCAAATTTGGAACATATAAAAAATATAAATTACACAAAACAAGAGATAAGTAATAATATCTGCCCAAGATGTAAGGGAAAATTAATTTTAAGAGAAGGAAAATATGGACAATTTTATGGGTGTAGTAATTATCCAAATTGTAGATTTACAATAAAAAAATAATACCAGTAAATTAATTATCTTCTTGCAAAATCTCTGAATTTAAATTTATCTGGTCTATGTCTGGCTGAAGTTATTTGAAAAACTCTTGTATCTGATAAAAATGTTTTAGATTCTACATTTATTATCATATTATAATCTTTTAAATCAAGAAGTTTTTTATCATTACTATTTATTTTTTCGCATGATATTTCTCTTTCAGCATAAGAGATTTTTAATTGTAAATTATTTTCTATATGTTCATATAAAGAGTCTTTTAAAATATTTTCATCTATGAAAGGTATAATAGATGCATTAATAAAATCTATATCAAGTATAATATTTTCACCGTCTATATTTCTTATTCTCTCTATAGCCCATACCTTATCATCATCATTTAGCTTCAATTCTTTTTTTATTAATGAATTAGGTTTTATACATTCGCATCTATGTACTATGGTTTCTACTTTTTTACCATACATTTTAGAAGCTACTTCTTTGAAGCTAAATATCCCGCCGAATTCAAAATTGTATATATTAGAATTAATAACTATAGAACCTTTGCCTTTATGTTTTTGAATGCATCCGTTATTAGATAAAAGCTGCAATGATTTTCTTATGGTATCCCTTGAAGCATCGTATTCTTTCATTAAGTTATTTTCGCTTGGAAGTATATCTCCTTTTTTGTAATGTCCGAACTTTATTTTATCGAGTAAACAGTTATATATCTCTTCATATTTTGCTGACATAACAACCTCTATTTTCAATTAAGGCATTATAATATAAAAAAACATACTTGTAAAGGATATATATTAAAAACTATAATATTATTGCTTATGTTATTTATTAACTTTTTTATTTTTATACAAAATTTTTGTTTTTATATTTTATGATGCTAAGTGTAAAAAAACACTTCCAAAAACTTTAATTAGATTCTTAATCTGTTTGCCGCACGTTAAATAAAAATTATCAGTATAAATAAAAATTTTATTTTTTATTATTTATATATTTTTGTTTAACTAAGCGTGCGGTGAATGGAATTTAGATTTTTTATACAAAAGATATTGATTATATTACATTAAAAATGTATAATAAAAATATGGAAGTTAACATATTTTTAGAAAATTTAAAAACAAAATTATACGGCAGAAACTTAAAAGTATTCGAATCTTTAGAAAGTACAAATACGAAAATGATAGAAGATTTAAATAATGGTATTAATTTAGAAGAGGGCAGTGTATATATTGCTTTAAAACAAACCGCAGGTAAAGGCACACATGGAAATAACTGGGTATCTAATAATAATTTAGGTTTATGGTTTAGTGTATTAATATATACTCCGTTTAAGAAAGAGGCATTAAGTTTTCTTCCCGGTATTGCTTTAAGTAAATGTTTAAGAGAAAAATTTAATATAAATGCTCATGTGAAATGGCCCAATGATGTTTTAGTAAAAAATAGAAAAATATCTGGAACGCTTATTCAAGTTATTCCTATGGAAAATAGAAATGCATGTATTATAGGAACAGGAGTTAATTTATACCATACAAAAGAAGATTTTCCATCAGATATACAGCATAAGGCAACATCTCTTTATATGGAAACTAATCTAAAAATAGAATTATCTGAGTTTTATAAAGAACTCATTACATACTTTGAAGAAGTATATACAAGTGAAAAAAAATTATCAGAATATTTCAGAGAATATAGTAATATGATAGGCAGAGTTATAAAGGCAAAAAAAGATGATAAAGAAATTAATGCTTTAGTTAAAGATATTACTGAAGAGGGATATTTAATAGTTGAAGTTAATAAAAAAGAAGAAACTTGGATATCAAGGGCTTCTTTAGATATAGATACAAATTATTAAAAAATTAACTAATGGATAGTAATTATGAGAAAACCGATACCATATAAAAAACCAGAAGAAAAAAAGAAAATAAATAAAAAAAATATCATATTGTTTATATTATTTGAGATTATAATAATAATACTTGCTATTGTAACTACTGCTATTATTTCGTTATTATTTAGTATTACTCCTTATATAAGTGCAGCAATTAGTGCATTGATACTTATTTTATTTACTATTTTTATATCTAAAGAATTTTTATTAAAAAGTAAGTAGATAGTATGTAAAAATATCCTTGACAAATAAAACATATATATTAATATTATAATAAGAGGTATTTAAAAGTGATTGAAGCAAAAATACTTAATTTGGCTATAACAGATAAATATTTTGTTGTAATGTTAAAGCCAGAAAATACTGAAAAAGTTATTCCTATATCTATAGCTACCTTAGAAGCTCAATCTATTATGACTAGTCTAATAGGGTATAAAAAAGAAAGACCTCTAACTCATGATCTTATTAATAAAATATTTAATACTTGTAATATTAAATTAGTTAATGTAGTTATAGATAACATACATATGGATACTTATTTTGCTAAACTTGTTATTGAATATGATAAAAATAATGTTTTTATAGATTCGAGACCTTCTGATGCTATAGCATTAGCTTTAGAGTTTAAGTGTCCTATTTATGTAGAAGAGCATGTTATAGAAAAGGCTGGTATTATATTAGAAAATGGTGAAGAGACTTCCGCTGTTCCTTTTATGTATCAGAGATTTGATAATAATGAAGAAGAAGTTTCTGAGTTGGATAATAATAATGCAGTGAATAATAATGTAAAAACTAAAGAAGAGATACAAAGATTATTGGAGCAGGCTATAAAAGAAGAAAGATATGAGGATGCTGCTAAATATAGAGATGAGTTGGATAAACTTAACTGACTTATTTGTTATCTACAATATTAGGGTTTATAAAAAATGAAAAAATATGTAATAATATTTTTATTGAGTATTTCTATAATACTATATTCTAAACCTTCTGATAAGATAAAGTTTGATGCAGATGAATTAACACCGTTAGAAAAAGATTTTTTCACTAAAATAGATAATGGTGACACAAATGATATAGAGCTATATTATGATGGTTTTATTATAGCATCTGGAATTACTGATGAGGATGAGTTTAATTTTTATAGAGCTAAATTAGATGATATCAGAAATATGGCGAAAGATGAGCTTTCTCAATATGTGGATGAAGGAGCTTATGATTTTGGAAATAGGCTTTTACTATGGATATATGATAAAGGCATATTAAAAAAATATTTTGAGGCTTCTACATTATTTCAGGATATGATTTCTAAGGGTGAGTATAATTGTTTAAGTTCTTCTATACTTTACTATCTTCTTTATAGTGAGTTTGGTTATGAGGTTAAAGGAGTATTAACTTCAAGCCATGCATTTTGTACTGTTTATACAGAAAAAGGTCCTATTGATGTAGAGACTACTTTGGCTAGAGGTTTTAATCCTGGTACTAAAGAGATAAGAAATACAGGAAGCTCTACAATAGTTACATTTGTTCCTAAACAAAATTATAATAATAGAAATGAAGCAGATATTCTCACTTTAATAGCAACATTATATCCCAATTCAATTTCTCTAAGAAAAATAGAAAATGACTTAGATAAGCAATTAACTATGGCTAAAAAGGCCTATTATTTATCTCCGTATACTGAAATGTATAATGATAATTTAGTTAATGCTTTTAATAGAGCAGCATTAGAAGCATTAAAAAAACGTGATTATGAAAAGTCATACACATATCTTAAAGAGGCTTATAATTTCAATCCTAATAATACTATGACTAAAAAAAATACAGAGCATTATTATAACACTATAGGGGCAAATTATTTAAGTATGAAAGATTTCCCTTCAGCAATTAACGTATACAAACAAGGAATAGAAGATTTGGGAGAAAATACTACAGTTTTAAAAAGAAATCTTAAAGTGTCATATTATAATTATGCTGTTACAGAATATAATAGCAAGAGATATAATAATGCTAATACTATAATAGAAGAAGCTTTGAAAATATTTCCAAAAGATGCTGATTTTACAAGACTTCTTAGATCTATACCTAAATAATTATTATGAGATTAATTATTGTTTTTTTTATTTTTTTCAACATCAATTTTCTTTATGCTGAAAGTTTCAAAAGTTACAATCTAAATAAAACATTTAGAATAATAAAAAAATTTGACAACTTGCTTTCATCAGATAATAAAGAATACATTTTTTATATAGATGCTTCTTATGTCTTTTCTCCTGAAGGTAAATTAATATATAGCAATAATATTTATATGGCTCAAAAGTTTTTAGAAAATAATTCTAATGATATGGTTTATAATGGAGTAATAAAATCCAGCACGCCGCCTGAGAATTATGTTTATTTGCTTCTTCATAAGAGACTATATGATTATGTATCAAAAAATAAATCTAACTATATAGATAAATTGATGCAAACTAATTTACAAGTATTTTATGATGATATAAGGAAGTATATTTTTAAAGAAGAAGTATATACAGGTAATTTTAAGTATATAAGGTTTTTAACTAAAACAAAATATAAATACTATACAGGCAAAGATTAAAGATTAAATAACTTTTTTACTTCTATAGTATTATATTTTGCAGTGCCGCCTTTTAATTGCACCATTTGTTCAGATACAGTTGAAGCAAAATCAATAACTTTGTTTATATTCAAATTATTTAAAATAGCATAACTTAATGCAGCAGCAAATGAATCTCCAGCACCAACAGTGTCAACTACTTTTACTTTATTTGAAGGCTTAAATATATATTCATTATTATAAAATACAGAAGCTCCATCAGCACCAAGAGTTAAAAATATATATTCAATATTAAAATCTTTACTTAATACTTTTAATAATTTCTCATTATCATTTTCTAATGATGGATAGAGTATATCTTTTATAGTAGAAAGCTCATCATCATTTATTTTTAATATATTAATAAACTCTAATGCCTCTTTTATTTTTTCTTTAGTAAAATAATTCTTCCTAAAAGTTACATCGCATATTTTATATTTAGAATTAATATTATTGTATATTTTTTTTATAGTGTTATATGAACATTCATTTCTTTGTGATAAAATATTAAAATAAAATAAATCATATTTTTCATTTAATGCATTTTCTATCAATTCATTATATTCAATATTATCCCAAGCAGCATTTTCATGGATTATATAATCAGGCACTTTATTTTCATTAAGAAATACAGTAGCTTTTCCTGTATTGTAATTATTATTTATTTGTATTAGAGAAGAGTCAATATTTTCTTTTTTTATAAAATTGATAGCATCTTTACCTAATTCATCATCTCCTAACGCTGTTATAAACTTTAATTTATCATCATTATTTAAAAGCCTAGATAATTGAACAGAATAATTAAATGGAGCACCTCCTATTACAGATACATCATTGTATACATCATATAAAAGTTCGCCGAATGTAAGTATATTAAACATTTTATTATCTCCTTAAAAAATTATTTATTAGTATCTCTGTTAGGAGCTTTAAGATTAAGCCGTATTATCTCTTCATTTGATATTACAGTTCCAGTTTGCGGGCTATAATCATAAATATATCCTTCCCCTTGAACTACTATTTTTGCATTATTATTAGAAACTATGTAAGATATATTGTTTAAAGCATCTCTAAGTGAAAGACCATATATATTAGGCATAATGTTATTAGTATAAATAATATTATCTTTTGGTATTAAAGATAAGAATTCGTTTGTATTTATAGTATGTATTTCTCCGTCAACGAGTCCTAAATATGGAATTATTTGATTAGCAACCTGGGCAAAAAGCGGAGCAGCTACTCTTCCAGCCGCAAGTCCTCCAGAACCTTTAGGGTCATCTAATAAAACCAATATAGAAACCTTTGGGTCTTCCAAAGGAAATCCGCCTATAAATATAGATTGGTAGTATTTTTCCGCTCTATCTGTGGAACCAGCCCTATATACTTCAGTAATAGCAGTACCAGTTTTACCTACAACATCTATATTAAGCAGATTAGCTCTGCTTCCTGTAGAACCTGATTCAACACCTTTTCTAAGTAAAAGTCTTGCTATTTGTGAGTATTGTTCATCTATTATTCTTTCTTTTTTTAAGTTGTTTGTTAATATTAATTTCTTTTCTCCATCATAAACAGAATCTACAACATGCATTTGAACTTTATATCCGCCATTTAAAAGCGGCAAATATGAAGAGGCTATTTGCATAGGAGTTACGCTTAAATCATATCCTATTGCTAAATAACCACGTGAGAATCTATGCCAATCTTTTAAATCATGATATATTCCTGTCCATTCATTTTTATATCTTCCCATTACATCTGTGGCATCACCAAATCCGAATCTTTTTAAATATTCATATAAGAATTTTTTATCTACTCTCTCAGCAACAGTAACAATTGCATAGTTGCAGCTGTATTTTAATATATCATTAAAAGCAACTTTACCATGAGGATAATCACAATGTATGCGAGTTTGTTTGCTGTAATCATAGTATCCATTACAATAAAAAATCTCATCAGTATTAGCAACTCCCTCTTCTAAAGCGGCAAGTTCTACAAATATTTTCATTGTAGAACCCGGGTAAATAGTGCTCATTATACTTCTATCTAATCTTTCATTATTAACATATATGAATGGATTATTAGGGTCAAAGGATGGATAAGAGTAGTTTGCTATAATGGCGCCAGTATTTACATCAGAAACTATAAAAGTAACAGATTGAGGAGATTTTTCTGCCACAGTTTTTAATACCTCATTTCTTACTATCGTTTGTATATCTCTGTCGAGAGTTAATACTAAATCTTTTGGTTTGTCATTTACAGAAGATAATACATTTTGATAAGTAGCTTCTAATCCAGCATAGCCTTCTGTTTCAGATTTATTCATATAGCCTATAACATGGGCAAATATATCTCCATAAGGGTAAAATCGTTTGTAGCTTTCATCTCCATAAATACTTCTAATGTTATATTTATTTTTTACTTCTTTTATTTTATTATAAACATCTAAACTAATGTTTTGTGCTAATCTTATAGTTCTTCTTTTATTTTTTAGCATTTCAGCAAACTTTTCTTTTGTGATGCCAAGTAATCTTAATATTTCATCATATCCTTCATTTACATTAACTCCTTCTTTTCCATCTAACTCTGCTACAGAATGAGTGTCTATATATATAGTGTAGGCCGGTATATTTATAGTGAGCGGTCTCATTTTTGAGTCATAAATAGTTCCTCTTGGTTGATATAGCTCATCAAGTACTTGAGTAGATTTTCTATCTTTGATAGTTAAGACATAAAGCTTTTGGGTAAGCATAAGGACGATAACGAAGAAGAATATTGCAAAAATATATATTTTTTTCATTATATTTATAAAAATTAGAAAAATGAGGCGGCGAACGGATTCGAACCGATGAATAAGAGTTTTGCAGACTCCTGCCTTACCACTTGGCTACACCGCCATATATTTTGATTAGTATAGTATATAATAAATAAATTAAAAAGTCAATAGAGTATATAAAAATCTTATTATACAACTATAAATATTTTTAAGTTTTATTTAATTTTTACTTAAAGAAATTATTTATAAATCCCACCCTTTATTTTTTGTATCTGTTTTGAACCTATGGTTTAAATGTATTTTGCTGCATAATAAGAAATTATAATTTCCCACCCTGATTTTTTTAAAATTGCAAAAACTTTTTACCGCACGTTAAACTAAACAAAAATATATTAATAAATTTATACTATAATTTTTATTATATTGAAAGTTTTTCTTACCGTGCGGGAAAAAGACTCTTAGCTTAATTAAAGCTTGGGTGGGAATGCTTTTTTTTATTTTTTGTTACAGAAAAATTAAAGTAAGAATTTTAATTAGAACAAAAAAGATAATAGGGCGGGGGATTAAAATAAATTAAAATTATTGATAAATATGATTAGTATGTTATAATAATTAAATTATAAATAATAATGGAGTTATTTTATGAATGTATTAGTGATAAATTCTGGAAGTTCTAGTATCAAATATCAATTATTTTCTATGCCTGAAGCAAAAGTACTTGCAAAAGGTCTATTAGAAAAAATAGGTGAAGAGACAAGTGCTTTGAAACATACAGCAGTTGAAAAAGGCAAAGAAAAAAAGATAGAGCAGAAAGTTCCTGACCATAAAGCAGGTATGAGTTTGATTTTTTCTCTTTTAACAGATAAAGAAGTAGGTGTAATATCTAATATGAGTGAAATATCTGGAGTAGGCCATAGAGTAGTACATGGAGGAGAAGCATTCAGTAAAAGTACTTTAATAACAGATGAAGCTATAAAAGCCATAGAAGCTTGCTGCGACATAGCTCCTTTACATAACCCAGCAGGTTTACAAGGTATAAGAGCTTGTCAAGAAATATTAAAAGATGTGAAAATGGTTGCTGTATTTGATACAAGCTTCCATCAAACTATACCTGAGCATGCTTATATGTATGCTGTTCCTCATGAATGGTATGATAAATATAAAGTTCGCCGTTATGGTTTCCATGGTACTTCACATAAATATGTATATGGAGAGTTCTGTAAGGTTACTAATAAGCCTAATGCTAATGTTATAGTTTGCCATTTGGGTAATGGTGCTAGTGTTACTGCTGTAAAAAATGGAGAATCTGTTGATACTAGTATGGGTTTAACTCCATTAGAAGGTTTAGTAATGGGTACTAGATCTGGCGATATGGACCCTGCTGTTATTACTTTTATGATGGGTAAAGAAAACTTATCTGCTAAAGAAATTGATAATATTATAAATAAAAAAAGCGGACTTTTAGGTGTTTCTGGTGTTAGTAATGATATGAGAAACTTAGAAGAGGCTTCTAAAACTAACCACAAAGCTGAACTTGCTATAAAGATGTTCTGTTATAGAGTAAAAAAATATATAGGTTCTTATATGGCAGCACTTGGACATCTTGATGGAATAGTATTTACTGGAGGTATTGGTGAAAACAGCGCTCCTATAAGAGCTAGAATACTTGAAGGTTTAGATGAGCTTGGTATTAAATGCGATGCTGATAAAAATGCTAAGGCTAGAGGTTGTGCTAATTTTGAAAAAGATGGTGCTCCTATTAAGCTTTATGTTATAGCTACAGATGAAGAAAAAGCTATAGCAATAGATACCTATAATATTGCTTTAAAATAATAGTAAATAAAAAAGTAAAAAATAGGGTGTTTAAATAACATCCTATTTTTTATTTTAAATTAGAATAATTAAAAAATAATATTAATTATATATTTGTACTTCCAAAACCGCCTTCGCCTCTAATAGAATCAGAAAGCTCTTCCACCTCTTCAAACTCTGCTTTTTCTACCTTTGCAAATACCATCTGAGCAATTCTATCTCCCACATTAATAGTAAAAGGTTTATCAGTTAAAGCTGCTAATATAATTTTTAATTCACCTCTATAATCGCTATCAATAGTAGCAGGAGAGTTCAAACAAAATATTCCATTTTTTAAAGCTAATGAACTTCTGCTTCTAATCTGAGCTTCATAACCATCAGGTATTTCTATGTATAATCCAGTAGGCACTAAAACTATGTCATTTTTGTTTAATGTAATAGGCTCATCTATATTAGCATGCAAATCTAAACCTGAAGCTCCAAGTGTTTGATATTTAGGAAGAGGATTTTTTGACTTATTAATTACTTTTATTTTTAACATTTTAACCTTCTTTTTCATATTTATTTTAATAAAAACGATAACATCATAATAATAACTAAAGCAGTAGCTCCTTGTACTATTGTGGCTAAGGTTCTTGCTTTATATGCATCTTGAACAGTTAAACCAGATAATTCTACTACCACCCAGAAATAGCTGTCATTAATATGAGAAAATACCATAGAACCAGCACCTATAGACATTAATACTAAAACTTGCGATATTGGAGTAGTGTATCCTAATGTATCAAGCAGCGGTGCAAATAAACTCGCAACAGTAACAACAGATATAGTTGAAGAGCCTAAAGAAATTTTTAAAAGAGAAGCAAGCAAAAAAGGAAGCACTAATCCTAAATTTACAGAAGCAAATACATCTCCAAGTTCAAATATAATGTTTGTAAGCTCAGTTGATTTTAAAACTTCTGCAAAAGCTCCGCTTGCCCCAACTAAAACTAATATATTTCCAGAATCTCTTACCCCATCACCAATCCACATATACATCTCATCTCTATTAAAATTATGCATAAGTAAGAGTGAAAATAAAAAGCCTATAAATAATGCCATAGTAGGCTCGCCAAGAAATATAAACATATTCTTTATGAGGCTATCTTCATCTAAATGCAAAGAATTAAACCTTACTATAGAGCCTATAGCCATAAGTATAATTGGTATTAATATAGGCGCAAATGATTTGAATGCAGAAGGAAGTTTTTCCATATCATCAATAACGCTTTCATAGCTATAGTTATTTTTTTTATAATCTTTTTTCTTAACATATTTTGATATAAACATTCCGTATATAGCACCAGATAAAGAAGTAGGTATAGCTACAATAAGTCCTATTGCTATAACAGTAAATAGATGTTCTTGTAAGTTAAAAAGATTAATAACAGCAGCAGGCCCTGGAGTAGGTGGTATTAGGGCATGAGAAGCATATAAACCTGTTGACAATGCCACAGATAGTGCTACAGGTGAAGCCCCGCTTTTTTTTGCTAATGCTTTTCTTAATGGTGTTAATATTAAATATCCAGAATCACAAAACACAGGTATAGAAACAATAAATCCTAATATATTCATTGCAAGAGCAGGGTGGGATTTTCCAACTATCTTTAAGATTATTTCCCCAAGCTTGTATGTAGCTCCAGACATTTCAAGTATATTACCGATAATACTGCCCAAAATTATTATAATTCCAACACTTCCTAAAGCATTTCCAAAACCTTTACCTATTAGAGAAGCTATTTCATTTATATAATGCGGATTTCTGTTAGAAGGTACATGTAAAGTAAATGATAAGAATATAGCTACCATTAACATTGCTATGAAAGGATGTACTTTAAACTTAATAGTAAGTATCATCACTATTATTATAGAAACTAGGAGCATAGTTATTATAGAATAGCTAATCATAGTTTACAACCTAAAAGTATTTATGAATATTTATTTTATTATTCTTCCTCAGGAACTTCAGCGTTAATATATCCTTCTTCAAAAAAGTATAGAAGTTCTTTTTCAGCATTTTTGGCCGCTTCTTCCATTCCTTCTTCATATTCAATTTCAAGTATTAATTTAGCATCACAAAAAGCACCAAGCCCCATAATGTTAAATACACTTTTTGCATCTGCTCTTACACCATTATAAAGCAAAAATATGCCTAAATCGGAATATTCTATTTTGCTTGCTATTTGTGATAATACTCCAGCTGGTCTTAAATGCATACCATTTTTGCTTTTAATTGTTACTACATTAGTTAATGTCATTCAATAAACTCACTATATTTATTTTTTATTATGATAACATATATTTAATAATTTTCAATATTTTTCTAAGTTATACTAATATAAAAACATAACGTAATATATACTGCAATTTGTATATTAAATAATTTCGAAAGAGTAAATAAATAAAAACTCAATATAGTAGAATTATTTTTGCATATATTTTTTAAATTTGCATTATATTTGTATGCATCCTTTTGTATTTACTTTTGATTATTCAAATTATAAGAAATAGATATTTTTTAATTAAAAAGTCTGTAATATCTATCACTCCTAAATGATAATATATAATTATTTTTTGTTTAGAAAGCGGTGATGGAATATAGCTTTGATGATATGCGTAGAGGCGGGTTAAGCAGTATTTATTTTTATTTAATTATAAAATACTAATTTTTACTTTTTTTAGGCAAATGCTTTATTACTTGTGCTTCTAACTCTATAGATTTTTGTCTGTTATTGTAGCCCAATACTTTGCCGTAAACTTCTATGTAATTCTTTGGCTCTAGATTTAATGTTACATTATATATTAAGTCAGCAACACCAACTATGTTTTCAGCGTTGTGGTCATATACTAATATTCTTGCTTTATTTTTTGGCACTCCGTCTATATTAGTTTTTGATATGCTGTTTACATCTGCTTTCCATTTTACATATCCGCCGTTGTATAATTCATAGTTGCCTACCACTGTAAGATAATCTGGACTTTCTCTAAATATATTATAATCTGGTGCTATTACAAAATCTTTTAAAACTCTGAATCTCTCTTTTAAATATTCGTTAATGTCGCTTTTTAATGCACCGTTTATTATCATAACTGCTTCATTAACTGATGCACTTCTCATATTCTTTTTTGCCTTATCAAACATATCTGCTACTTCTTTAGGAGAGTAGGTAGGACTTTTGGCACTCTCTGGAATCTTTCCGTCTTCAAGTCCCTCAAATAAATACACATTTTCTAATTTCTCTCTAAGTTCTTTTTGCTCTTTATCTAATAATATATATTTTATAGCAGGATATCCTCTGTCTATTGCCAAATATGATAAAAAAGATATAACAAAAATTATAGGTATAAATATAAGAAGTTTTAATATAGATATTTCTCTTTTTCCTAAAATATACGCTTTTGGATTAATTTCATTGCCTTTAGCATTATTAGTTAAGAATCTCACTCTTTCAATATTATCTTTGGCTATTTTGTTTTGAGGGTCAAGTTCTAATATTCTAAAATACTCTCTTAAAGCATTTTCTCTATGCCCATTGTGTAAGCTGATATATCCTTTTGCAAGCATAGCATTCACACAAAAACTATCTTCTCTAAGTGCCTTTCTTGATACTTCTTCAGCAGCATAAAAATCTTTTAAAAATATATTGGCAAAAGCAAGCATAGCAAGAGCATTAGGATCACGATTTAATGCAGTTCTATTAGATAAAAGCAAATCTTTAGCTTTCTTATATTTTTTTCTTCTTATGAGGCTGTAAGCACTAGAAGCTATATTGTCTTTCATTTTTGATGATAGTCCTTGTGTATAGTTTACATAACTTTTCGGAATTATGATAACTTACTTTAAGCATTTTTTGATTATATGAATGCTTAAAGTGTTATATAAAAATAATTAAAATTTAGGATAATTAAAAAATGTTATTTCTTACTTGGGTCAAAAACGCTGTCTTCTAAAAGTAAATCTTTATATTCAGTATAGTAGTAGGCAGTAAGCTCATCTAAAGCTTTAGCATATTTACTTTTTAAATCACCGTATAATATTCTCTCTATTAACTTTTGTATAACATCTTGAAGAGCATAAGGTACAGCATAAGCCCCTACATGACTAAAGCCTATATTATGCATATGCTCATGAAACATCAAACCAGAAAAGCTGGCATAACCATATAGACTATTTCCAGACCATTGAATCCAATTAGCATTTTCAAAACCAACCCAATCTGCAGTAGGAATTTGGTCTACAGGCTGTCCTCCAACATAACGTACATATCTTGATTGCCCTACAACTCCTAAACCAGCACCGCCTGTTTTTAATTTTTCATATATAAAGTCATGTTTTACAGTTCTTATAACTTCAACCATTATATTAGGGTCATACATATCCCCTTTTTTTATAGAGAAATTTCCATAACTTGCATCAACTGAAGAGCCTAATTCATTTTTCTTCTCATTTACTTTTGTAGGAAATTCTGTAGTGTTTACGGCAGTTCTCATAAGTGCCATACATCTTAATATAAAACGTTTTTCTTCTACTGTTATAGTGGCATAATTAGTCAAATCTTCTGCTATCTTAAACTCAGCAACTCCAACATCCCAATAAGGATATTTTTTATTTATTTCTTCTTTTGTATAGGTATCTGGTTTCAAGGAATTATTATTACAGCTTAATAGAAATGATATAATTGCAAATAAGCTTAATGTTATAAATAGTGTTTTTTTCATTTTTACTCCTTAAAACTTAAATATTAATTAATAATTAGGCAATATTTTTATGCCAACTTGAAAACCTATGTCAAAGCTTGATATATTTTGTTTCATTAATTTTGTTAGATTTGGATTTTGATTATTTAAAAGAGGGGTTTTAAGAGAAAGTCCAAAATCATATCCAACATATCCTCCTAAAACAAAATTGATTTTTTTATCTGTATAAATAGTGTAGTCTACTGAAAATTTTATATATGGTATTACTGGAATATTAAATATATTTTTTACTTGAGAAGCATTATAATTTTCAATGTTTCTGTCAATTTCATTTTTTGTATAATTATAATATGAAGAAACAGACCTAACATATAAAGGCACTTTTACTCCGCCTGCCAAACCAAAAGAGAATTTTTTCCAATTTAATTTTGGATATATTCCAAAAACAATACTTTCAAACATATAAACTGAAGTATTTTTGTTATTATCATCTCCTCTAAAAAAAGAAAACTCATCATGAGAATAGCCTATTTCACCCAATAAACTAAAACTCATATTTTTATTAATATTAAATCTATATCCTATATTTAATAAAACTCCAGAATCAAAACCAACTCCAGATTTTCTATTTTCTTTTTTTACAATGTTGTTAAAATTAGTTTCTTGCTGCTGAGTTGGGTTTTCATTTGTAAGAGAATATTGATTTATTCCAACTCCAATTCCTAACGGTACAAATATTCCAATTTCAAGACTGTTTTTAGCAAATGCATTTATAGATGATAAAGCCAACGTTATTATTAATATCTTAAAAAATCTCATTTAATCTCTCTTTATTATAAAGGTCTTATTTTTACGCCAACATTAAATCCTATATCAAAACTAGATATTTTATCAGGCACTATTTTTGTTAAGTCAGCATTTTTTGGTGTATATGTGAGAGGAAAATCATAAGCAATATATCCTCCAAGTACAAAGTCAAATTTCTGCGAAGAATAAATACTATAATCCACTACTAATTTAATATATGGTATTATATTTGAGTTAAAATAATCTTTGTAGTTTTTAGTATTTATTATTTGAAGTTTTTCTGTAGAATATCCAAGAAGAGGATTATAGCTTGAATTATTTATAGTTCCAGTCAAAGCAATTTTTGCACCAGCACCTATACCTATTGAAAATCTTTTATAATTGAATTTAGGAAGCACTCCAATTAGAAAACTATCAAAAGTATAATTTCTGTAATTTTCCATTTTTAGTGCCTGCGAATTAGTTTCTGTATCTTTTAATTTGTAATTAAATGTATCTCTGCTGTAGCCCAATTCCGCTAAAAAACTAAAACCAGAAGTTCTATTAATATCTAACTTGTAGCCAATTTGCACCAAAGCACCTGTTTCAAAACCAACAAACGTATTTCTTGTGTTATTTGATATATAGCTGTCGTATGTATTTTGATTCATATTTGTTGGGCGTTCTGGGTGTGTATTTATACCAATACTCATACCAATAGGGACAAATATGCCTATTTCAAGACCGCTTTTTGCAAATAATGTGGAACTTAATATTAGAATTGTTATTAAGACTTTTAGTATATTTTTCATTATTTCCTTTATTGTTGTATATGATTTTAAAATATTTATTTTAATATAACAATTTTTTTTGTAATTGCAATTTTTTTTAACTAAAAAACAATGATTTTTATAAATATGATTTTTTTTAATATGTGTAATTATTAGATATTTGGCTATATCTTTTTATTTTAAATAATATATAATTAATATATACAATTATATAAAAAAGGTATAGATGTTTAGGTTTATTTATTTTTTTATTATTTTGTTAAGCATGCTCTCATGCAATAAGAATAGCTATCGCTTGGAAGATAAAAATGGTAATAATAATACTTTTGAAAACTCACAACTTATATCTAAAGACGGCATAAAAGGAAGTATTGTTAAAGGTCAAAAGGATTATTATTATTTTAATATTAATAAAGAAGAGCTTATTGATTTTGATATATCTAACTTAGGAGATAAGCCTATAACTATGACTTTATATAACTATAAAACTAATGTTATTAAAGTGATAAGTGAGTTTGAAAATACAAATGAGAATACGAGAGTTTATACTATTCAAACCAATGATAAAGGTGAAGTGTATTCTTCTCAGGTTATGAAAGGTATTTATTTTAGACCATCAGAAAATACTGAAGAAAATAAATATTATATAGTTATAGAATCCAAAAATGATGACACTGAATATAGCTTTGTTCTTAAGAAAAGAGAATATAATGAAACTGATGAAAAAGAACCTAATGATATAATATCTCAATCACAGATAATAGATGTTAATAGCGAAAATAGAGTTTATACTATAGATGGATATTATAGCCAAGTTTTTAATCCTAAGTTGTATTCTGGGGATTTAAAAAACATGGAGATAGATTCTTATAAAGTTACAAATAGTTCTTTTAATACTTATTCTATATCCATAGAGCTTTCTGGAGTTCCTTCTGTAGATGCTAGTATAAGATTATATGATAATGCTGGAAACTTTATTGCTGATTATGACCTTAATAATGCTGGTGACGGTGAGATTGTTGAAAAGTTAGTGCTTTATCCTTATATGTCATATTATTTTGTTTTGGTGTCTGAAAGGGCTGTATTAAATATACCATATAGGGTGAGTGTGTTGGCTAAGCCTTATGATAAATATACTGAAGATGAACCTAATAATAAATATACTCAAGCACAAAATATAGAGTTTAATAAAACTTATAAGGGTGCTATAGATTATTCTTATGACAGAGATTATTATACATTTAATGTGCCGATACAATCAAGCATAAAACTATCTTATTTTTTGATAGATTCCCAAGCTATTAATTTGAGAATATCTAATGAAAATGAAGGAATAATAGCTACTATGCCTCAAAATGATGATGAGTATATTACTAGCTTAAAGCAAGGAAAATACTATTTGATTTTTGAAAGAGATACAACTAAAGAGAAATGGGTGAAGGGCAGTTCTAAGATTAGAAATTATGAGTTTAGTATAGCCATATCTAATGAAATTAGCGGATATTATGAGGATTTAAATTATCTTAATGATTACTATAGCAATGATTATGATGATAGTTTTTATAATAATAATTATAGTGACGGCTTTTACAATAATGGATATAGCGACAGTGTTAATAATGATAATCAAACAGAATATAGTAATAATGAAGAGACTAATACTTATATAATACTAAAAGATGAAGATTATAATGCAGAATATTATCATTATAATAGTGAAGACAGTAATATGATAAATAATCAAGAATATACTAATTATGGTGAATATTAATTATGGGCATAAAGGATATTTTTAAGAAAAAAAATATTAAAAAAGATTCATCTGAAAATAAAGAATCTTCTTTAGAAAATAATACTAAAGAAAATAATTCTAAAAAAAGAAGATTTAAAAAGAGATATATTCCTTTAATAATAATTTGTGTTTTAATTATAGCTGTAATTGGTGTTAGAATATATTTAAATAATGATAGAGTAAAAACTATAGTAGAGAATGTTGTATATTCTTCTTTAAATAGAAAATTAGTAATAGAAAAATTTAGTTATGGTTTACTTTTCCCTAAAATAGAAGCAAGTAATATAACTCTTTATAATTCTACAAACTTTAATGAAGCAGAAAATATAAGTTTAGATAATTTAAGATTAAGGTTTTCATTATTTCAATTACTTTTTTTAAGGCTTCATATAAAAGAATTAAGTATTGATAATTTGTATGTGAATATGTTTACAGATGAGGCAGGAAATTGGAATCTTCCTGATATGCCGCCTTCAGAGCCAAAAATAGAAGATACAAACAAAGAGCCTTTTGACTTTACCAAATTAGATTTTCTAAAACTAAAAGCTGATATAGAAAATATTAGAATTAATAATTTATCATTTAGTGCTGATAGTTTATCTTATGTTACAAATAATAGCGGACTTTTTGCAAGTTTAAGTAATTTTAATTTGCATTTAGATTTAAATACTAAAAGATTTGCTTTATCTAAAGTAATGGGAGTTTCTGCTCCTGAGGTTTTGAAGAAGCTTAATATAAAGAGTTTTATAAGCAATGATTTAGTTTATAATAATTCTGCGTTAAATTTCAAAGATGAGCCATTATTTAATTTGGATATATCTTATCCTAATGAAGATGAGATAAAAATTGTATTTGATTTTGAAGTGAGTGAACCAAATTTAAAATATAATGGAATGAAAAAAGATGATATGCAATTAGCATTTAATTTACTTGCGAGATATAACATAAAAACTCAAAGTATGTATATAGATAATATTTCATCAGAGCTTTTGAATGATGAGATTTTAAAAGTAATAGCATCTGCCACAAATATATTTAATAATAATATAGGAATTGATTTAAATACTTTTTATGCAAGACTTGATTTAGGAAAGGTAAATAGTTTAACATCTATGTTTATGCCAGCATTAGGTATAAATATGAATGGGCTTTTGAATATTGATGCTGATAAAACTACAGGCACTATTAATAATCTCAATAATAAACTTACTATAGCTATGAAGAATATCAATTTTGATATGCAAAAAACTATATCTATAAAGAATCTTAATTCTACAACTGTAGTTGATTTAACTATTAATCCAGAAATAGAAGTTGCTGTTGATAATAAACTTACAATAGAGAGAGCAACTGCTTTAAGAAGGTATAGATTTAATAATGCTAATGTGGCATTGAGGGTTGATTCTTCATTAAACGGACTTACTTCTATAGCTACTGTAATAAATGACCCTAATAAAAAAAGCGATGCTATTGTTTATATAGATAATATTTCAGCTAAATATGGAAATGCCAGCATTTTACTTAAAGGACTTGTACGTTTTGATGAGCCTACAGATTTAAAATTGAATGTTTCATCACTTCCAGTGGCAGATTTTAGCGGAGGTTTGGCAAGAGGTTCATTAAACTTAGATGCTAATGTTTTTGGTAAGCTATTAAGCGATATAGACCTTAATTTGAAAGGAATAATAAATAATTTCTCTTACAATTTAAATGGTGAGGTTTCTTCTACTACAAAGGCTAATATTAATATGCTTGCTAATGCCAACATTATTTCACAGGATATTAATGTTTCTGAGTTTAATATTGATTTGGGTAATTTCTTTAATTTTAAGTCTTATTTAAATTTACAGGGTATGGGGTTAAAAAGCGGTTTTGTTAATGTGCATACTTTAAGAATTGCCCCTTATGCCATGAAAAATTGGCTTTCTACAAAGTTTGCTGAGTTAGTAGATGGGCTTCCTTTTGAAGATGATGTTAAGCTAACTAGTGCTATTGCTTATAATTTGTCTTTGGAAGATACATTTGCAAGCGTTACTAATTATACAACTGTTTATGTAACAGAAAAGCAGTATAAACTTCAAGATGTTACTATGAAAGTTGATGCTGATGTTAATTTTGGCGAGAACTTATACGCTAATATAAGAAAGTTTGATATAGATAGTCCTACTAACAATTTGAAAGTGAGAGTTGATGGTTATTTTACGCCTGTGATAAAAAATGCTGATTTGAACTATGAGGTTGGTTTAGATACTGATAGTTTATATTTGCCATTTGGAATTGAGATTGGCGGGCTTTTAAGTATAATAGGAAATTTAAAAAATAATATTGCTGATGGTGATTTGATTGCTGATAATTTCTTTGCTAATATGGATTCTCCAGATAAGATGTCTATATTATTAAAGGGTTTAGATTCTAATATAGATTATCATTTTGATTTAACTCCTAATAAAAATCAGGTGGTTTCAACTGCGGCAAGATACAATCCTCTAACAAGTCAAGTGCCAAATTTATTTATTGACCAGCTTAGAGTATATTTAAAAATACCTCCTTTTATAGATGACAGTATTAGGATAATGGATTTTTCTTCTTCTGTAAGAGTGCAAGGACACGGGCTTACAATACAAGACTTAAAATCATCTTTGTATATTGGCGGAGAGAAGTTTGATGATAATTTATTTTTAGCATCAATATCAAACAACACTGCACCAAGAAGGGGAGCTATACACTTGCCTTGGCTTAATGTTGATTTGGGAAGCTTTGATACCAGCACTATAAAATATGATATGAGAATGCTTGCAAGTGATATTAACTTTAAATATTTGCTTCCTCCTGAAAATAGAGATAAAATTAATGATGAAAAATTATTGGTTAATTTAACAGCAGATATTGCTGGTGTTGGTATTAGCCCTCTTAATAATATAAGACCTACTACATTCTTTGTGGGTATTAGTAAAATGTCTACAGAGTTTTCTAAGTTCTTAATAGAGATGATACGTCCTATTAACCCTGGTATATCTACTGTTGAAAACATTGTTCAATTTGGTTATGACCCTAATTCTGTGGAGTTTAGTATATCTGCTAATAAAGTATTTACTACATTCTACTTTAGAGACCAAAACTTAGACAAGCCTAATCAGCAAAAGCAGCAATTAATAGCATTTGAAGGTGATAAGTTCGGTCTTGAACCTATGCCTTTCTCTGATGTTATATCTTACTTAGAAGGCGGAAATTAAGGAGATTTTATGAAGAAGTATTTAGTATTTTGTATTTTTATATCAATTATTTTTACTAGCTGTTCTAAACTAATATTAGTTCAAGAGCCTGAGATGAGAGTTTTGGGAGGAAAGACTTTAATAGAAGCACAGGTTTTGGGAAGATATAGACAAATTGATGAGAGTGCTTATCAGATTTCTACTCTTTCAACAGATAAAGATTTAAGCCTAATAATGGTGAGTACAAATGTTTCTGATGAGGTTGCTTCAGAATATAAAGAAGCTTTAATTAGAAGTATGTTTAATCAAGATGAGATTAACCTTTATAAAACTAATGCCTATATTGGAGAGAATAATAGCGGATATTTATCATATATAGCATTTGATGTTACAGAGCCTGAAGTTCAGTATGGAGAGACTAGAATAGAATATATAAAAGAGATAATGGAAAAAGAAAACGCTGACAGAAAGATTATAGCTGAATATTTAATATTATCAGACCCAAAACTTACAATGTCTAATATAAAAGAAGTAGAGGCGGCACTTTATAAGAGAAATATAGAGCGTCTTGTAAATAACAGTTATTATCAACTTCCAGATGATAGCTGGACTTTATACACAAACTCTAATTAATATTAGCTAAAAAATTAAGTTTATAATTAAAATATGTTTTTTGTTCAACTTTTTCCCGCCTTCGCCATGCGGATTTCATCAAAGTTTTCGCCCTTCGGGCACGCTTCGCGAAAGTGCAAATAAAAAAATAATATTAAATCATAATTAATTATATTTTTATGTATAAAATAAATTGCTAAGCTTAGATTAAATAAAATACAGCCTTTTGGCTTCTTTTTGGCAATACCATAGGCACTTCCTTCGGTCGCCCTAAAGGACTCCCTACGGTCGCAAAAGAAGCGGGGTGCGAGGCAAAACCATGCAATAAATATAAAACTATTTTTATAAAATGTTTATCTAAAATTAAATTTATTATTAAAAATATTTGGCGTTTTAGTTTATTTTTAGGAAAGGTATTGTTTTGGTACGGCTTGGTGCATACTGTTACTGTGTTTAGGAAGTTCGCTGAAGGGGCTTGAGTTTTTTATTCATACCTATATAATGTATTAAATAATGTTTTAGTTTTTTTATATTATTAATTTTATTAGGAGGTTTAATTATAAAATGGCTAATCCAGTTTTATCAGAAAAAGCTTTTGATTATGAATTAAGGAATGCAAATGAAGGCACTATGACTATTAATGGTGCTATAAACAAATCTATTATTTTAACATTAGTTTTAATGCTTTCTGCAATGGTGAGCGTATTTTTTGTTTTAGCAAATAGTCCAGAGATGCTTTATCCTGCTGCTTTAGGTTCATCTATAGGGGCTTTTGTTTTAGCTTTAATAATGACTTTCAAAAAAGAGTTGGCAAAGGTTTTATCTATACTTTATGCCATACTTGAGGGTGTTGCTATTGGGGCGATTTCTTATGTCTTTAATGCTGCTTATGATGGTATAGTTGTTCAGGCGGTGTTTTTTACTTTTGCTGATTTATTTATTATGCTTTTACTTTATAGATTTAGAATTATAAGAGTAACAGAAAAATTGAGAAGTGTAATAGTGGCTGCAACTTTATGTATAGCTATTGTGTATTTAGTTAATTTTGTGATGTCATTTTTTGGTACTAAAATTCCTTTCTTATATGGTTCAAGTCCTTTAAGCATTGGTATTAGCGTTGTTATAGTTTTAGTAGCTTCATTTAATTTGCTTTTAGATTTTGACTTTATGGAGAAGGGTGAAGCTTATAATATGCCTAAATATTTTGAATGGTATGCTGCTTTTGGTTTACTTGTTACTTTAGTTTGGTTATATTTAGAGATATTAAAACTTTTATCAAAGATAAGAAGCAGAGATTAATAATTATTAAATAATTTATTATAAAAGGTGTGCATAAATTGCATGCCTTTTGTTTTTTTATATTATTTTATTTTTCACAACAAAAAACATAATGAGGCATATCCATGTTGTAATAATGCTTTGTTATTTTAGCTATTATTTTCATTTGGTTTTTTATAGCAACTTTTTGAGAGGCTATATTATTATCTCTTATTATAGAATAAACCCTATCAGCATTTAATTTATCAAAAGCATATTGTTTGCAAGAAATGGCACTCTCTATAGCTAAACCTCTATGCCAATAATTCTTATTAAATAAATAACCTATCTCAAGCAATTCATTAGAGCCGCTTATTTCTATATCAATATTTTGTATTGTTAAACCAGCCTGCCCAATGAGTTTATTGTTTTCTTTTAATATAACAGCCCAAAGTCCAAAACCATAAGTCTTATATCTATTTATTTGCTTTTCAAACCATTCTCTGCTTTCTTCTTCTGAAAATCCATGCTCATAAGCATACATAGTCTCTTTATCTTTTAGTATCTCACATAAGCTATTATAATCTTCTTCGCTATTTTCTTTTAATTCTCTTAATATTAGTCTATTTGTTTCTATAATTTTATTCATATATAACTTCTAATTATATTATGTATTTCTTATCGTATTAAATAAAATAATTTATAAACTATTTAGTAATAAAAAATCAATATAATTACCATAATATTTTTATTTAATATAAGTTCTATATTTTTATAATTATATATAGTTTTTAATATGTAATTAATATTTTTATTATTTGCTTTTTTTTATTTTAATATTATAATACATGCAATCGATAATGAGATATGTTGATAAAATATAGGAAGGGTAAATTGAAAATAAGAGAATTATCTAGAATAAGCGGAATATCACCAGCAACTATTTCTAGAATGTTAAAGGATCCTAATTCTGTAAAAGCGTCTACAAGAAGTAAGATTAATGATATTTTAAAAAATAATGGTATAGATAATTTTGCTATAAACTCTATAAAAAGAATTATATTAATAATTCCTGATTTAAGTAATACTTTTTATATTGATATGTTTAATGGCATAATATCTATTGTACAAAAATCTAATATTCCATTTGAAATATATTTAACTAATGAATCTATTGATGAAGAAATAAGAATATTTTCTAGAATAGAAAATGACAAAGATATAGGAGTTATATGGGTTCCAGCTTCTGCTAAAAGAGATAAGCTTCCATATAATAAAAATAGTAATATTGTTTCATTGGTTGATAGAAATTTAGAATTTGAAGATATATATATAAAAAATTTGTCCAATAATTTTAGTGCCGCCAAAAAAGCAACGGATTTATTGATAGAGGGCGGTGCTAAGAATCCTATAATTATAACAGGCAGCCTTAATTTAAGCAATGCTCAAGAGAGAAAAGAGGGCTTTTTAGATAGTATTAGAAGCCATAATTTAGATAATGGCATGGAAAGAGTATATTATGGTGATTTTAATAATAGTGATAGTGGGTATCATATAATAAAAAGGCTTGCTGAAGAAAATGTGAAATTTGATTCAATATTAGCTGCTAATCAAATAGTAGCTATAGGTATATTGAAAGCTTTAAAAGAATTAAAATTATCAATACCAGAAGATGTATCAATAATATCATTTGATAAAGTAGTTAATTTGTATTCAGAAAATCAAAATATATCAGAAGTTGTATTTCCAGCATTTGATATAGGAGTTAACGCTGCTAAAGTTTTATTAGAACAACAAAATATTAATATGTCAAAACAAATATATCATTTTTCTGCTCAGTTTAATTTAAGAGGAAGCGAAAATAAATTATAATATTTATAAAAAATAAAGGCTGCTAATATTTCAAGCAGCCTTTTATCAATTATAGCAATATGAATTAATAAGCTTTTTTATATAAAGCTAATATATCATCTAATGTTACATCTCTCGGATTTCCGCCAGTACATACATCAGCTAAAGCATCTTTTGCCAATCTTGGTAAATCCTCTTCTTTGATTTTTAATTCTCTTAAATTAGCAGGTATATTAACATCTTTAGAAAGTTTTTTAACAGCCTCAACAGCTTTTTTAGCAGCTTCTTCTTTACTTAGCCCATCAACTTTTTCACCCATTGCTACAGCTATATCTACATATTTATCTATACAAGCAGGCATATTAAACTCCATAACTATAGGAAGGAGTACAGCATTAGCAACACCATGAGGAATATCAAATATAGCACCAAGCGGATGCGCCATAGAGTGAACAATACCAAGTCCTACATTGCTGAAGCCCATACCAGCAACATACTGAGCAATACTCATTCCATCCATATCTTTCATATTTTTATCTTTAACAGCTCCTCTTAAATGTTTAGATATAAGTTCCATAGCTTTATATTCAAACATATCAGAAATAGTATGAGCACCTTTAGTAATATAACCTTCAATAGCATGAGTTAAAGCGTCCATACCTGTAGCAGCAACAAGGCTATTAGGCATAGAAGCCATAAGTTCAGCATCTACTAAAGCAACTATAGGTATATCTTTAGGATCAACACAAACCATCTTTCTATTTTCTGCTTCATCTATAATTACATAGTTGATTGTAACTTCAGCAGCAGTACCGCAAGTAGTAGGAAGTGCCATAATAGGAACACTTTTATTTTTTGTAGCAGCAACTCCTTCAAGAGATTTTACATCAGCAAAATCAGGATTATTTTTAGTAATACCTATAGCCTTAGCAACATCCATTACAGAACCGCCTCCAACAGCGATTAAAAAATCTGCACCAGATTCATTAAATTTAGCTAAACCATCTTTACAGTTTTTAATAGTAGGGTTTTGTTTAATATCTAAAAATGTATCATAAGCAATATTAGCACCATCTAATACATCTTTTACTTTTTTTAGAACCCCGCAAGAATCTAAAACCTTATCACTTACTAAAAGAGCCTTTTTAAAACCTCTTGCTTTTACTTCTGTAGCAAGTTCGCTTCTTATACCAATTCCAAAATAGCTTGTTTCATTTAAAATATATCTAGCCATTAAAATACTCCTTAATTTTATATAAATTTATTTCTTCTTAGATTTAGAAGATTTAACAGTTGTTTTTTTAGTTTTATGTTTTACATTAAGACCATAATTTTTGAATTTTTCTAATACTATTTCCATTTCACTGTCTGGCAACACAGAATAATCTCCAATGCCTCTTACACCCATATATAATCTTGCTAAATTTTCAACTTCCATCATAACATGATATGCTTTTGGTAATGTTTCATCAGCAGCTAAAAGACCATGGTTTTTTAGTATGCAAGCTTTATATCCTTTCATGGTTTTAGAAATATTGTCGCATAATTCCTGAGTACCATAAGTAGCATATTTAACGCAAGGTATCTTATTTCCTCCAGCAACGCCCACCATATAATGAATAGCTGGTATATAGTCTATATTCAAAATAGAAACCATAGATGAATAAATAGCATGATTGTGTATTACAGCATTAAAAGTAGGGTTATCTTTAAGAATAGATAAGTGAAATCTCCATTCGCTTGAAGGAATTTTATCCTTTTCTGGTTTTCCATCTCCATCTACAAAAACAATATCATCAGGCGTCATAATCTCATAAGGCATACCAGAAGGTGTAATAAGCATACCATCTTTAAACCTTATACTTATATTTCCAGCAGTACCTTGATTAACTCCGTCTTTTCTCATGTTTAAACAAGCTTCTATTATGCTTTTAGCTAAATCTTTTCTATTTGCAGTAGCCATTTTTTCTCCTTAAAAATATTATTATTATAAAAACATTATATTTGTTTTATATCAAAACTATTAACAACTAATTTTCTCATTTCATTAGTATCTTTTAAAACCCCCAAGGCTTTAAATTGTGCTAATATATTACCAGTAGCAGTACATTCTATAGGGCCTATAGAAACAGTTAAATTAGTTTTTTCTTTTGTAAGTTCGCATATTAATTTATCTTTTGTTCCTCCGCCTACAATGCATAGTTTATTAATATCTTTATTTAAAAGTTTTTTAAGACTATTAATATATTTAGCATAGCTTTCAGCTAAAGAATTATAAACAGAAGCTATTATAATACCTTTTTTATCTTTTTCTACATTAGTTTGATTAGTATCTTTATAATAGTTTAATATCTCATCTTCTATATCTTTAGGATTGTAGAATCTATTATCATTAATATCTATTCTATGTTCATCTTTAATAGAGTCTCTTGCAAGTTTTTCCATATCATTGAATGAGATTTGATATTTTTTTTGAAGAAGCTGTATAGTCCAAAGTCCATTTATGTTTTCTAAAAATCTTATAGTATTATTATATCCCATTTCATTTGTAAAACCGTTCTCAAACGCTTCATCGCTTAATATTGCTTCTTTTAATTCAACTCCAAGCAAAGACCAAGAACCAGAAGATAAATAAGCAGTATTATCATCAAAGATAGGGGCAGATAATACGGCGGATGCAGTATCATGAGAAGCAACAGCAATAATGTCAAATGGCTTACATCCTAAATAATCTGCTATTTCTTGTTTTAATAAACCTTTTTTACTTCCTGCTTCTTGTAATGACGGAAGTTTATTAATGTCAAAATTTATTTTATCTAAAATTTCTTTTGACCAGTTTTTTTTATTTATATCTATAAGCTGAGAAGTAGAAGATATAGTATATTCAGCGGAAATATTACCTGTCAAAAAATATCCGAATAAATCAGGAGTAAACAATAACTTTGAAGCATTATTTACAATGTTTTCTCTGCCTTGTATATCTTCATATATTTGCATTATACTGTTAAAAGGCATGCAGGATATTCCTGTTATTTTATATAATTCTTTAGCAGATAATCCTATTTTTTCTAATTTCTTTATTGTATCTATAGTTCTGGTATCTCTATAATTTATGGGGTTTGATAATAATTCTCCATTTTTATCTAAATATGCATAATCAACCCCCCATGAATTGATACCTAAAGACGAAGGCTGAATACCCATATCTACAACCTTTTTAATTCCTTTTAATAATTCATTATACATATATATAAAATCTGTATAATAGTAATTATTAATTTTTATAGGAGATAAAGAAAACCTATGTATTTCTTCAAGAGTCATTTTATTGTTTTGGAATTTTGATAAGAAAATTTTGCCTCCAGATGAGCCAAAATCACAAGCTATAGAATAAATTTCACTATTCATAAAAATCACCGTTATTATAATGTAATACAATTATAATAAATTTTTGTTTTCTATTCAATAAAAAATTAATATTTTTTAAAAAAAGAACATTTTTTTGTTTAAAAATGCAATAATTTAAAACAAAAAAATATATATATTAAAAAATATAATTTTTTTAAAAAAATAATCTAAAATATTGATTATTGTCGTTTTTTTTACTAAAATATTAAGTATACATAAAAAACAACTTAAGGATAAATTATTCTATGAGTGATAATATAATTTTAAAAATGACGGGTATAGAAAAGAGATTTAAAGGTGTTTATGCTTTAAAAAACTTTAATTTTTCTTTGATTAAAGGTGAGATATTAGCTTTAATAGGGGAAAATGGTGCCGGTAAATCTACTCTTATGAAGATTTTATCTGGTATATATAAGAAAGATTCCGGCACTATAGAGTATTTCGGAAAACCTTTAGAAGTATCAGGTCCTAAAGAGGCAGAAGAGCGCGGAATATCAATAGTGCACCAAGAGTTAAATTTGATGAATCATTTAACTGTAGCGCAAAATATTTATATAGGTCATGAACCATTAAATAAATTGGGACTTATAGATGATAAATTAATGATAAGACGTGCCGGTAAGATATTTAAAGGTATGAATGTAGATATAGATCCGTCTGCCAAAATAGGTTCTTTAACCGTAGGAAAACAGCAATTAGTAGAAATAGCAAAAGCATTGACACATAATTCAAAAATATTAATACTTGATGAACCAACAGCCGCTTTAACAGAATCTGAAACAAAAGAACTCTTTAGGATAATTAAAGATTTGCAAGTAGCAGGAGTTTCAATTGTGTATATTTCTCATAGATTAGATGAATTGTTTGTATTATCAGATAGAATAACAGTAATTAGAGACGGTGAATATATAGATACAAAGATAACAAAAGAAACTAATAAAGATGAAATAGTTAATTTAATGGTTGGACGTGTTATATATGAAACACCTAAAACAGAGAGTAAAGTAGCAAAAGATGCTAAAGAGATGTTAAGAGTGGAGAATTTAGTAGTACCGGGAGTTGTAAAAGATGTAAGTTTTTCTTTAAAGCATGGAGAGATATTAGGTTTTGCTGGCCTTATGGGTGCTGGAAGAACAGAAACTGCAAGGGCTATTTTTGGAGCCGATAAATTTGAAAGCGGAAAAATATTTGTCGAAGGAGAAGAGGTATCAATTAAATCACCTGTAGATGCTATAAAAAGCGGAATAGGTTACCTTTCTGAAGATAGAAAAAGATATGGTTTGGCATTGGGGCTTCCTGTTTTTGAAAACATGATGATGGGTAATTATGATAAGTTTTCAAATATGCTAATGGTACAAAATCTAAAAGTAAAGAATGCTGCAGAAGAGGAAGTAAAATCATTAAATATAAAGACTCCATCTGTAGAGCAATTAGTAAAAAATCTATCAGGAGGAAATCAGCAGAAAGTTGTAATAGCAAATTGGCTTATAAAAGAGTGTAAGGTATTAATATTTGATGAGCCTACGAGAGGAATAGATGTAGGAGCAAGAAGTGAAATTTACAATCTTATGGAAAAATTGGTATCTATGGGAAAATCTATAATAATGATTTCATCAGACTTGGTAGAAATACTTAGAATGAGTGATAGAATATTAGTTATGTCAGAGGGCAAAAAGACAGGAGAATTAGACATAAAAGGAACTACTCAAGATGATATTATGAAATATGCTACTATGAGATAATATCATCAATTATAAAAAATAATAAATATTATGGAGTTTATATATGTATAATATTGAAACTAACACTTTTACTGGTAAGTTATGTTTTAAAGCTAAAATGAGGAGAAAAATAAGAAATTCTCTAATATATCTAAAAAATAATGGACTTCAAAAGTTTTTAACAATAGTTGCCCTTCTTATATTATATGTATTTTTTGTTATAGCAGGAAGAAATTTCTTTACATTTGATACATTTTCATTGATATTGAGAAATTCATATTTTATTGGTTTTTTAGCTATAGGTGTAACATTTGTTATAATAACAGGCGGTATTGATTTATCCATTGGTTCGCTTTCTCTGTTTGCTGCAATGGTTGGCGGTGTAATGATAACGAATTTCAAAACACCTATGTGGGCAGTGCTTATTATCGTAATAGCAGTTGCTACTTTAGGCGGATTTATAAATGGTTGTTTAATTTCATATTTCCATTTGCCTCCATTTATTGCCACTTTAGGTATGTTAATGGTTACAAAAGGTTTATCTGGTATAGTTTCAAAATCTCAAACTATATATTATCCAACTATAACTGATCCTGATTATGGTTGGTTTAGAGTATTATTTAATGCTACTGAATCTAATTTCCCATCTGGTTTTATAATGCTTGCAATATTTACAATAATATCTGTAATTGTGCTTACTAAAACAATAGTAGGAAGATATATTTTTGCTTTAGGAAGCAATGAAGAGGCTGCAAGACTTTCTGGTATAAAAACTAATAAATGGAAAATAATTGCTTATACTATAGCAGGATTCTTCTGTGGTATAGGTGGTTTAACTTTTGCTGCCAGCTATTCAAGTATAAGCCCTGGAGCTGGTCAAGGTTATGAATTTGATGCAATTGCTGCTGTAGTTATAGGAGGTACTTCTCTTTCTGGTGGTGTTGGTTCTATTATAGGTACTATAATTGGTGTATATATAATGTCTGTACTTAAAGTAGGTCTTCCTTCTGTTGGTGTTGAGCAATTCTTCCAATACTTTACTATAGGTATAGTAGTTATTATAGCTGTACTTATAGACGTTTATAGAATAAAAATGTCTAATAAAGTAAAAAAAGTTGATGTTAAAAAAGAAAAGCGTGAGCAGCTTGAAGAAGAAATTGAATCTTTCAGGGTAAAAATAGATTATATGATATCAGACAATACTAAAGATTATTCTAAAGAGATAGCAGAGGTGCAATCAAAAATTAATTCTTTATTAGAAGAAAAGAAAAAATTAAAATGAAAATATCTTTAATTAAAAATAAAATATAATTTTTTAAGGAGAATAAAATGAAAAAGATTTTATTACTAGCTACTACTTTAATAGGATTAACAGTTATGTTAGCAAGCTGCGGAAATAAAGAGCCTTATATAGCTGTTGTATCTAAAGGATTCCAGCATAAGTTCTGGGTAACTGTTAGAAATGGTGCAGAAGATGCTGCTAAAGAAAACGGTGTAAAAATTAGCTTTGTTGGACCTGAAACAGAATCTGATTCAAAAATACAGCAAGACTTATTAGATAGTGAAATCAATAAAAATCCAGATGCTATAGCATTTGCTGCTGTAACAGGAGATTTTACTGAACAAATTAAAAGAATAAAAGAAAAAAATATTCCTTTAATTGGTTTTGACTCTGGTATATTACCTGATCAAGCACAAGGAGCTGTACTTGCAACTGCTTCTACTGATAACAGAGCTGCTGCTGCTGTAGTTGCAGATAAGATGTTTGAAGCTTTAAAAACAAGAATAGCTGCTTTCACTACTGCTAATAAAGCTAAAATCGCTGTACTTCAATTAGATAACTCTGATACTGGTATAGGAAGAGCTGAAGGTTTTGTAAAAAGATTTACAGAATTAGCTGATGGTGATGCTACAACTGTTGGTAAATACACTTTACAAGTTATAGTTCCTACTACTCAAAATGAAGCTGATATAGCTAATGAAGTTAATGCTTTAAGAGGAAAAAGTGTTTTAGGCATATATTTATCTAATGAAGCTATGGCTAGAGGTTTTTTAGTAGTATATAAAAGTGCTGAAGCTGGTGCTGCTAATACTATAGTTGGTGATGCTCAAGACGGCGGAGATTTAGTTGTTATGGGATTTGACTCTGGTAAACCTCAATTAGATGCTATAAGAAGCGGTATAATACAAGGTTCTGTTACTCAAGACCCTTACAGCATTGGTTATCAAGCTGTAACTTTAGCTTATAAAGCTTCTAAAGGTGAGCCTGTGGCTAATGTTGATACTGGTGCTAAATGGTATGATAAAACAAATATTGATGATCCAGAGATTGCTAAGCTATTATACGAATAATTTTATTTAATTAATGGAGGAATTTAAACAATTATGTTTAGAATGCAAAATAATTTACCAAAAGTAGGTATTAGACCTGTTATAGATGGTAGAAGGAATGGGGTTAGAGAATCTCTTGAAGATACTACTATGAATATGGCTAAAATAGCTGCAAAACTTATAGAAGAAAATATAAAACATCCAAGCGGTGAAAAAGTTGAATGTGTAATATCTGATACTACAATTGGAGGCGTCGCTGAAGCTGCAAGATGTCAGAAAAAATTTGAAGAAAATAATGTTAAATTAACTCTTACTGTTACACCTTGTTGGTGTTATGGTTCTGAGACTATTGATATGACTCCTGCTATACCTAAAGCAATTTGGGGATTTAATGGTACTGAAAGACCTGGTGCAGTTTATTTGGCTGCCGCTGATGCAGGACATACTCAATTAGGACTTCCTGTATTCTCTATTTATGGTAAAGATGTTCAAGATGCAGGTGATGAAAATGTTCCTGATGATGTTAAAGAAAAAATACTTAGATTTGTAAGAGCAGGACTTGCAGTTGCTACTATGAAAGATCAATCATATTTAAGTATGGGATATGTTGCTATGGGTATTATGGGCTCTATGGTAGACGCTGAATTCCTACTTGACTATTTAGGAATGAGAACTGAATTTGTAGATATGAGTGAAATTAAAAGAAGATTAGAATTAGAAATCTACGATAAAAAAGAATTCGAAAAAGCTTGGCAGTGGGCTAAACAATGCAAATTCGGTTCTGATAACAATAAAGTAAAAGCTTCAGATGAAGAAAAAGAAAAAGAATGGGCTACTTCTATTAAAATGGCTATGATTATGCGTGATTTAATGGTAGGTAACCCTAAGTTGGCAGAAATGGGATATATAGAAGAAGCACAGGGACATAATGCCATAGCAGGCGGTTTCCAAGGTCAAAGACATTGGACTGACTTTATGCCTAATGGTGACTTTGCTGAAGCTATTCTTAATTCATCTTTTGACTGGAATGGTATAAGAGAGCCTTATGTAGTTGCTACAGAAAATGACTCTTTGAATGGTCTTTCTATGCTATTCGCTCATTTATTAACTTGTAAATCTCAGCTTTTTGCTGATGTTAGAACTTATTGGAGTCCTGAAGCTGTAAAAAGAGTTACTGGTAAAGAGCTTACTGGAAAAGCTAAAAACGGTATTATTCACTTAATCAATTCTGGTGCTGCTTCTTTAGACTGGACTGGTGAACAAAAAGTTAATGGAAATCCTGCTTTAAAAGAATATTGGAATATTACTGAAGAAGAGGCTAAAAAGTGTCTTGATTCTACAGAATTTTCTCCTGCAAATAGAGAATATTTCAGAGGAGGCGGATTCTCATCTACTTTCTTAACTAAAGGTGAAATGCCAATGACTATAATCAGACTTAATTTAGTTAAAGGTTATGGTCCTGTTCTTCAAGTAGCTGAAGGTTATGCTGTTAATATTGATAATAGTATATTTGATCCTATTAACAAAAGAACTGACTCTACTTGGCCTACTACTTGGTTTGCTCCTATACTTACAGGTAAAGACTCTTTCAAAGATGTTTATTCTGTAATGAATGATTGGGGTGCTAACCACTGTGCTGCTGCTTATGGTCATATTGGTGCTGATTTGATTACTTTAGCTTCTATGCTTCGTATACCTGTAAGTATGCATAACGTTAGTGAAGAGAGAATATTCAGACCTAAAGCTTGGAAAGCATTTGGTACAAAAGATTTAGAAGGTGCTGATTTTAGAGCTTGTAAACATTTTGGACCTTTATTTGGAAAAGTAACTAAATAATTGACTGTTTTTTAAGTCCCATTTAATAAATCTTATTAAATGGGGCTTTTATTAAAAAAAAGCTAAAATATTATATTTAAGGATTTAAATATGTTAAAAGGAATAGACCCTATTGTTTCACCTGAACTATTAAAAATATTATGTGAAATGGGACATGGAAGTGAAATATTATTTGCTGATGGTAATTTTTCATCCCATGACTACGATGTGAAAAAAGTGATAAGACTTGATGGTTTGGGTATACCTGCTATTTTAAAAGCAATTATGCCATTATTCCCTTTGGATACTTTTGTAGAAAGCCCTGTTGTATTAATGCAGCCTAATGCAGATTTTGGAAGAGAGCCTGATGTATGGGTTCAATATAAAGATATCATTTCTAAACATCAAAAAGTAAATTATGAGTATTTAGAAAGATTTGCTTATTATGAAAGATGTAAAAATGTTTATGCAATTGTTGCTACAAGCGAACTTGAAATATATGCAAATATTATACTTAAAAAAGGTGTAATTTTTCCAAATAAATAATTAATATAAATTTACTTGACATTATATATGTTATAGTTTATTATAATACTATACTCAGAGGGAGTAGTTGACGTAAGTTTTTACGTGGCTAAGTCAACAATCGCAACTTCTATCAAAAAATACTATAAGTAATAGAAGTTTGGCTAGCCTTAATTAATGAGACTCAGGTATAAATAAATTTTCACAGTAAAAAAAACTTTGATGATTTATTTATGCATGAGTCTTTTTTTATGCATTTTTTTTTACAGTTTATTATGAATGAGAGGTTGTATTTTATGATGAGTAGCTTTTTAGGAAACAAAGAAGATATTCTCAAAGAGCTTAATGTTGACACTAAAATAGGTCTTACAAAAGAAGCTCAAAAATTAAGCTTAGAGAAATATGGTGCTAATAGTTTTACCAAAGAAAAAAGTGCCACATTGATTCAAAAAATATTAGAATCATTAAAAGAACCTATGATACTTATGCTTATATTTGCAGGCTTAATAGCAATAGGTGTAAATACTGTAGCATATTTCAATGGCGGGCATGCTGACTTTTTGGAATGTTTGGGAATATTTATCGCTATAAGTTTATCTATCACAATTACAATAGTGATGGAAGGCAAAAGTGCTAAGGCATTTGAGGCTTTAAATAGCATAAATGAAGATATTAGAGTAAAAGTTATAAGAGATGGCAAGATAGAAATAATAAATCAAAAAGACTTGCTTGTTGGAGATATTGCTTTTATAGAAACAGGAAATAAACTTCCAGCAGATGGAAGGCTTATTGAAAGTGTATCGCTTAATATAGATGAATCTGCTTTAACAGGAGAAAGTGTTCCTGTAGAAAAAGATGCTGAAGCTGTGATTACAGATGAAAAAACAGCAGTTGCAGATAGAATAAATATGGCTTATTCTGGTTCTTTTGTTACTACTGGTAATGGTAAAATGGTTATTACTGCAGTTGGAGATTCTACAGAGTTCGGTAAAATAGCGAGAGAGCTTTCTAAAACAAAAAGAACTTCAACACCTCTTCAAGAGAAATTGGCAGAATTGGGTAAAAAAATAGCTTTACTTGGTATTACTGCTTCTATGATAGTATTTATAATTCAATTAGTTAATCATATTAGACTTGGAACTGCTAATTTTGAAACTATATCTGAGGCTTTTATTACTAGTATAGTATTGATTGTTGCTTCTGTTCCAGAGGGGCTTCCTACAATAGTAGCTGTATCTTTATCTATTAATATTATAAAAATGGCTAGACAGAATGCATTGGTTAAAAAGATGGTTGCTTGTGAGACTATAGGAAGTGTTAATGTGATTTGTTCTGATAAAACAGGTACTCTCACAGAAAACAAAATGACATTAAATCAATTATTTGTTAATTGCGCTTATGTAGAGCCAGAGAATATAAAAGACAAAAACATAATTAATAACTTTGCTATTAACTCTACTGCTGATATTGATTATAAAGAAGATGGACAGATTAAGTTTTTAGGCAACCCTACAGAATGTGCTTTACTTGTTGGGGCTAAAAAATCTGGTTTTGATTATAAAAGTATAAGAGAAAGTGCAAAAATAATCTATGAATATCCTTTCTCATCAGAAACTAAAAATATGACTACTGTTGCTAAAATAGATGGTGAGAGTATTGTATTTACAAAGGGAAGTCCTGAAAAAATAATGGCTATGTGCAGTATAAGTGGTGAAGAGAAAAAATGTATAGAAGAGGCTATAGAGAAGTTTCAGGAGGAGGCAAAGAGGGTTATTGCATTTGCTCACAAGAAAGTTGATGATAATGTAGAGAATATAAGAGAAAAACTTGAAAGCGATATGATATATGATGGTTTTGTTGCTATATCTGACCCTGTTAGAAAAGAGGTTTATGATGCTGTAGAGCAGTGCAGAAGTGCTGGTATAAACATAAAAATGCTTACAGGTGATAATATAGTTACAGCAAGGGCTATTGCAAGAGAATTAAAAATCCTTGATGAAAATAGCATAGTTCTTGAGGCAAAAGACATAGATGCTATGGACGATAGCACATTAAAACAGAATTTAAGTAAGATTTCTGTTATAGCAAGAAGTACTCCTACAGTAAAAATGCGTGTTGTTAATGCTATAAAAGAGATGGGTAATGTGGTTGCGGTTACAGGGGACGGTATAAATGATGCTCCTGCTATAAAAAATGCCGATGTTGGTGTTGCTATGGGTATAACAGGTACAGAGGTATCAAAAGAGGCTAGTGATATAGTGCTTCTTGATGACTCATTTGCTACAATAGTTAAAGCAGTACAATGGGGACGCGGTATATATGACAATTTCCAAAGATTTATACAGTTTCAGCTTACTGTTAATTTTGCTTCTGTTGTAGTTGTGTTGTTATCTACTTTAACAGGATTTAAATCTCCATTTACAGCTATACAGTTATTATGGATAAATATTATTATGGACGGACCTCCTGCTATTGCTTTAGGACTTGAACCTATTAGAAGCAATTTAATGAAAAGAATGCCTATTAAAAGAAATGCTAACATAGTTACTTTAAGTATGCTTAGAAAGATTATATATTCTGGTACTGTTATGATTATATTATTTATGCTTCAAAGTAAACTTAATATATTAAATGTAAACGATAATGAGTCTTCTACTGTATTGTTTGCTATGTTTGTAATGTTCCAAATATTTAATTCTTTCAATAGCAGAGAGTTAGGTTATGATAGTGTATTCAAACATTTTCTTGATAATAAGTTAGTGCTTTTAAGTATGCTTGGTACTTTTATATTACAGATATTAGCTACACAGTTTGCAGGTGCTTTCTTTAATACTGTGCCTTTAAGTTTTTATACTTGGGTAAAAATAGTTGCTTTATCTTTTATAGTGATTATAGCATCTGAGATTTTTAAACTATGTGCTAAATTGTTTTTTGGAAAAAGATAGTTTATAAATACTATATATAATTGACTTTTTACCTTTTATATGTTATTTTTAACAACATAAAATATGTAAAAATATGTTAACTTTTTTATAATATTATCGATTATATTATCTATTAAAAATAGTTGACTTTTTTGAAATTTATAATATAAATAACAAATAATTTAACTGAGAAGGTTATATGATACCAAAATTACATTTGAGATTAGTAGAAAGATTTAGAGATGTCTTTGGGCAAAAAGGTGAAGTAAAACTATATTTTGCTCCAGGAAGATTGACTTTTATAGGAGAACTTATAGACTATTCAGGCGGCGATACTATTACAGCTGCAGTAGATAGGGGAACTTATTTAGTAGTTAGAAAAAGACCAGATAGTAAAGTTAATATTTATGGCCATTCTTTTAAAGCTAAAAAATCATTTACTTTTAGTGAATTAGAAAAAAATAAGGAAGATGAATGGGGAGTATATTTTAAAGGAGTTTTTTCAGTACTATTAGAAAAAGAATACAAAATAACAGGTATGGATATTTATGCATACACTGATTTGCCTTTTAATACTTCATTAGCTTCATCTAGTTCATTATGTGCTTGTTTAACTTATGCTATTTTTGATGTAAATTCTTTAGATAAAACAGATATTATAGAATTAGCTAAGTTATCTTATGAAGGAGAGATTAAATACGCTTCTCATAGGACTTCATTAAGCGACCATATTACTATATTTTTAGGAAAAGAAAATAGTTTATTTTTATTTAATATGTTCAAAATGAGTTACGAGTATTTAGATATAAATTTTGGAGAATATTGTATAGCTGTAGTTAATAGTAATAAAAAGAGAACATCAAGCGATAGTGAATATAATGCAAGGAAGAGAGAATGCGATAATGCTTTGAAAAAGCTTAAAGAAAAAAAGTCTTCTATAAAATTTTTATCGGATTTAAAGCCGAAAGATGCTGATTTTATTAAGGATACTTTACAAAATAAAGAACAAAGAAGGGCTTTATATGTATCTTCTGAGGAAGATAGAGTAAATCAGGCTGTAAAGGCTATAAAGAAAGGTGCTATTAAAGATTTAGCAGTATTAATATCAAAAACTCATGAAGGTTTAAGTAAATTGTATGAAGTTTCTACTGCAGAACAGGATATTTTAGTAGAGGAAGCTTCAAAGATGGATGGAGTACTTGGAGCACGTATGATAGGTACGGGTTTTGGCGGTGGAGTATTGATTGTACTTAAAAAAGCTGAAGTAGAAAATGTAATAGAGACACTCTATGCAAACTATAAAGAAAAAACTAGAAGGGATGCAGATGTTTATATTGTAAAACCAACCAATGGCGTTAGAATGCTTCCTATTGAATAACAATTAATATATATTGGAAAATATTATGACATTATCTGAAATAAAAAATATTGTATTAGAAATTAAAGAGCAGACTGAAGTTTTAAGGGGGTATCTTTGACCCTGATACTATATATAAAAGGGTAAAAGAGATTGATGAGATATCTTCTAAAGATGATTTTTGGAATGATAATATTGCTGCTCAAAAACTTATGAAAGAGAGAATGCTTCTTCTTGATAAGATAGAGCCTATTGAAAATCTAATAAAAAATGCCAATAATATTTATGAACTTGTTGAGATGGCAATAGAGTCTAATGATACAGAGATGGAAAAAGAATTAGAAAGCGAATGTATAGAACTTCAGAAGGTTTTTAATGAATTAGAGACAAAAAATTTATTTTCTGGCGAGTTTGACAGTAAGAATGCATATTTAACTTTAAATGCTGGGGCTGGGGGAACTGAGAGCTGCGACTGGGCTTCAATGCTTTCAAGAATGTATGTGCGTTTTTGTGAGAGACATGGCTTTACGGTTGAAACAACCGATGAGCTTCCCGGTGATGAAGCAGGAATAAAACAAATAAGTTTTTATGTACAAGGGCTTTATGCTTATGGATATTTACGCTCTGAAATAGGGGTTCATAGGCTTGTGAGAATATCTCCTTTTGATGCTAATGCTAAGAGGCATACTTCATTCGTTGCTGTAAGTGTAATGCCTGATATAGACGAAGATATTGAAGTTGAAATTAATCAGGCTGATTTGAGAATAGATACTTATAGGGCTTCTGGAGCAGGCGGTCAGCACGTTAATAAAACTTCTTCTGCTATAAGGATAACTCATATACCTACAAATATAGTTGTTCAATGTCAGGCTGAGAGAAGTCAGCATAATAATAAAGATATGGCTATGAAAATGCTTAAGGCTAAACTTTATCAATTAGAAAAAGAAAAGCTTGATAAAGAAAAGCAAAAAATAGCCGGTGAAAAAACTGATATTGCTTGGGGTAATCAGATTAGAAGTTATGTTTTTCAGCCTTATCAGATGGTAAAAGATTTGAGAACGGGACATGAAACTGGTAATATGAACTCTGTAATGGATGGTAATATTGACGAGTTTATATCTGCTTATCTTAAACAGCAAATAAAAAAATAATTATAAAGTATTTCTGTAGTTATACGATTATAAAAACAGTATTGAAATTTATTAACAATTTTCAACTAAATCTTAATAAAAATGGAATTTATAATCAATGTCTAATAAAAAGTTTAATTTAAAAATTGCTACTATAGCTTCTTGGGTACTATTATTTTTCGCTTGGATATTTTTCTATGCTGTTACACAAAGACCTACTGCTGTTTTTTGGGTTGTATTGGCTATAACATTAATACTTACAACAATTACAGTTGTAATAGAAAAAAATAATATAATTTCTCTATTAAAAACAAGATTTGTTCATAAAGCTTTTTTTGGCATACTTTCTCTTATTATAATTTTAGCTATATTAGTAGGGCTTTATATTATTAGCATAAATTTTCCAATAAGATTTGATTTAACACAAAATAAGTCTTACACAGTTTCTCAGCAAACTATGGATGTAATTTCAAGAATAGATAGCCCTCTTTCAATAGTTGTTTTAAGGTCTCCAAGTACAGACCCAACTTCTGCTGATTGGCGTTCTGATTTATTGTTAGACCAATACCAAAGGTTAAGCAAACATATTACAGTTGAATATATTAATCCAATAGAAAAACCTTCTGCTAAAAGCAAATATCAAATGACTCAGGTTGGCGAGATAATTTTTAGTTATGGTCAAAGTAAGCAGGTGAGGGTATATAGAAAAGATTTAACTACTCAATCTAAAGTTACTTCAGAGCCTTTATTTGTTGGTGAAGAAAAATTTACTCAAGCTATATACACTTTATTAGAACAAGAGTCTTATGTTGTTTATTTTACTGTTGGTCATGGAGAGAGACAATTACAAGACAGAGGAGGCGAGGGATTATCTTATGTTAAAACTTATTTGGAAAACGAAAATTATAAGGTAAGAGATTTAAACATTATATTAGAAAATATTCCAACAGATGCTTCTTTAATTGTAATAGCTTCTCCTGTTGAAACATTCAGCGATTTTGAAATTGAAAAATTAGATAATTACATAAAGACAGGCGGTAAATTACTTGTACTTTATGACAGCTTTATGGATAGAAGTAATTTTAATTCTAATTTAGATGTATTTTTATCTGATTGGGGATTTAAAACTAAAAATGATTATATAATAGATCCAGTATCAAGTGTGGTTATACCTGTTAATGTTGTGCCTCAATATACATCTCACCCTATAACTCAAACTTTAAAAGAGGGCAATGTGTTTGCTTGTTTGGTTGTAGCAAGAAGTGTTTTATCTGGAGAAAGTAAATATAGCGGAAGTTTTGAGAATATAATCACCACTTCTCCTCAGGGTTATGGCAAGGAAGAGGCTACTTTTGATTTATCTCGTGCAAGATTTAACCCAAGAACTGATATTGCAGGACCTGTACCTTTGGCTATTGCTGGAACTTATGACATAGAGGGAAGAGATGTGCCTGCAAGAATTGTTGTGTTTGGAGATGCTACTTTTGCTCTAAATGCATATATTAATCCTGATCAGGGTCAATCTGTGGACGTTGCTTTTGCTGGAAATAAAGATTTATTTATGAATACTATTGCTTATCTATTAGAGGCAAGACAAAAAATAACTATAAGGCCAAAAGAGGCAAGTATCAAAAATCTTACTCTTACAACAACACAAACTAATTTTATTAGATATGTTGCTCAAATTGGGTTGCCTTGTTTGTTTGGTATATTAGGTATTCTTATATGGTTCTTAAGAAGAAGATAAATCTAAAAGGCTGTAATTAATATAATATGTATAATATAAAAACATTATATAAAAAATATTCATATTATATTAATTATGCATTATTAGTATTTATAAATGGGATTGCAAGTGTATTAAATTATGTTTCTTCAATTTATGTAAATAGAAGTTTATCAATATCAGATTTTGCTTATTATAACGGTATTATTAATATATATTCTATAATAGTTTTAACAGTATTAAGTTTTAGTTATTATATAATGCATAATTATAAAGATGATGAAGATGCTAAAGTCTATTGGGCTTATGGATATATTATTGCAGTTGTAATAACTTTATTATATATATTATCTATACCATTAATAGATATACTATTCAATATAAAAAGCTATGCTTCTCTTTTTATAATATCTATTGGAATATTTGCTACTATTTTAACTATAGTATCGCAATCAATATTGAAAATTAATAATTATATAGCTTATGATTATATTGCAAGTTTAATAGCAACATTTTTAGCTAAAATTTTACTTTTGGCATATTTTATTATAACAGGACTTACATTAGAGAAAGCTATTATATCTGTATCTTTGTTTTGTATTTTATATTTAATTATTAATTTAATGGAGTTAAAAAAACTTAATCTTCCTTATTTTATTTCCATAAAAAAAATAAATACATACTTCTCTAAACAAAACTTATATGTTTTTTTAAGTTATATAATAAATATTGTTGTGATAAATTTTATATTTAATTGGATATCATTAAGCGATGTATTAATGGCTAATAGATATTTGGATAAAACAAGTGCAGGTTACTATTCTACAATATCATTAATAATAAAAATGTTTTTCTATATAGGCACTCCTATAGCTTCAGTAATGTTTTCTTATATATTGATATCTAAAAAAGAAAATAATAAAAATAAAGAAAAGAAAATACTTTATTATTCTATAGCACTTTTTGTGTTTGCTTCATTTTGTCTGTCAATATTTTTAATTGTATTTGCTAAACAAGTTGTATTGATACAGTTTACAAATAGGTATGAGGTTATTATTCCATTAATACCACAAGCTGCAATATTTGGTTTTTCTTTGGGCTTTACTGTTATTGCATTTAATTATGGTCTTGCATATAAACTATTTGCACCTTTTTATGGATATTTAGCCATATTTGCTTATGTCTATTTCTCATTAAGAAACGGTCTTAGAACTTTTGAAAATTTTATGCTTATAATGAAAATATTTTTTATAGCATTACTCATATACAATATTTTAATTATATTAATACATAGAATAATATTAAAAACTAATACAAAAAAGTAGAAGAGAAAATTATTATTTAGCACCTTTTTCTATAAGAATCTTTGATATTTCATCTTGCTTAAAAATAATAGAAAATATTAATGGTGTTGCACTATCTTATATTTTGGCATTTATATTAATTTTCTTATCATCTGTAAATTTGAAACTTCTTCAATATCACCAGATGTGTTATATACGATAAGAATTCTGCTTCATTTTGAGCTTTTTTTTTGGATATAGTGCATCAAGTATACAATACTGCCATTAATGCAATTTTATTCATATAAACATCTTTATAAAAATATTTTAGTTATAATATACTAATTATATTTTTTATAAATATGATTAGTAGAAATTAAGTAATATAAAAAATATTAATTTTTAAGAAAAATACATAAATACTATTGACATAGTTATTATTTTTATTAAAATTAAACTATCAAGTTTTAATAATGGGTTTATATTATGAATAATACTAATACTAATAAAACAATTAAATTTCCAAAATCATCAACAATATTTATAGATGGGCAAGACCCTAAATATAAATTTTATATAATTATCAAAGGTAAAGTTTTAGCATATAATTATTTTGCAGATGATTATACTATAGAATATAAAGAAGGTGAAATAATAGGACTTTTTAATGCCGTTATAAATGAACCTTTCACATCAACAGTTAAAGCAATAGAAGATGTTGAAGTTTTAGAAATGAGTGTTTATGAGATAGAAAAGATAGATAATCCTAATATAATAAATAAAATATATGAGTATTTGCTTCTTAATTTGGAGAGATGGATTAATAGATATTATTATTTTTTGAATAAAGTTAGTACAACTTATAATTATTACACTGATAAAAATAGAATAGATATGATTAGTATGGCTAGTATTTATGAAGAGAATGGTTATACTGATGCAGCATCAAAGATATATGCTAAATATTTGGAATTAAATCCTAATGCTGAAGATATTGGAGTTGTAAGAAATAAAATAGATAAATTAGGACAAATAGAAGAGCCTGAATATATAGATAATAATGTTTATAAATTTAAAAAGGGATATTGTTTATATACAGAGTTTCAGTATAATGATTATATTTATATTATTAGATACGGAAAAGTTGGAGTATATAATATATTTAATTCAAGACAAGTTACAAGAAGGGTGTGTGTAAATAATGAAATACTTAATGGATATGCCCCTAAAAGTGATATTAGGCCTCTCTTTACTACAGCAATAGTTCTTCAAGATTCTGTTATACAGCTTGCTAAAAAAGAAGAGTTTATGGAATTAATATTAAAAGATAATAGTATAAGACTCTATCTTATAAAAGTTATGAGTATGCGTGTATATATTACAATATCAAGAATAAAATCTTTTAATGCTAATAATAATGTAAGTAAGTTTGTGATTATATTAGAAGCTTTAATTAAATATGAATTAATATTCAAAAACTCAAGGCAAATAATATTCCCATACAATTTTAATGATCTTTGTTCTATGGTTGGTATCACAGCGGATGCTAATAAAGAAGCTGAATTGAAAAAAATAAAATCTGTTTCCATAACGGATGATGGTCATATTATGGTAAGAGATACAGAAGAGTTTTATGAAGAGTATGAAATATATAAACAAAGAACATCAAATAAAATAAAGAAATAAATTAAATAATAAAATATGATAAATACTCTATATTTCCTTTAGAGCCTTTTATTGGGGAGATGGTTCTATTTATTTCTTTAAATCCTATTTCTGTAATTCTATTAATTGCATTATTAACTATTTTTTCTCTCAGTATATCATCTTTAATAATTCCGCCCTTTGAAACTTCACCCTTTTCTGCTTCAAATTGCGGTTTAATAAGACTTATCCAGTATTCTAAATCATATAATTCTTTCAATATAATAGGAGCAATTTTTGAAACAGATATAAAAGAAACATCACTAACCACAATAGAAGGTGTTTCTCCTTCAAACATTTCTCTCTTTATATCTTTGGCATTAAAATCTTCTATTGAAATTACTCTTTTATCGTTTCTAAGTTTGTATACAAGCTGATTATGTCCAACATCTAAAGCATAAACTTTTTTAGCACCATAATAGAGCAGACAATCGGTAAATCCTCCTGTAGAAGCACCTATGTCTAAACATATTTTATTTTCTACAGAAAGATTAAATTCCAATAAAGCCTTCTCTAATTTGTCTCCAGCTCTAGATACATATTTTCTATTTTGTATGATTTCTATTTTATCGGTATCTTTTATTTTTTGAGCTTTAGAAGTTACTTTAACACCATTAACAAATACACATCCAGCTAATATTATATCCTGTGCTTTAGACCTGCTTTTAGTATATCCGTTATGATGTACGTATTCATCTAATCTCATTTATAATATTATTCTAATCCGCCGATAAATGTTTTAATGATACTCAAAGCATTTTTTTCTTTATCTCTTGTATTTACTTTTATTAATACTTGAGTATGGTTAGCATCTAATATATTTGAAGTTAAATATACAGATTCAAAATTTTCAGTATATTCATCACCTATGCCGTATAAAGCTAAATTAGAATTTAATTCCAAATAAAATACAAAAGTGTTGTTTTTAGCTAAATTAACCTTATCTTCACTTAACTTAACATTAGGTATTTCATTATTCATTATTTTTTCTATAATAGCAGGATTGCTGCTAATATAAAGTATAGAATCTTTAACATAACAAGTATTACCAGCAAGTGTGTATACGTCATTATTAACATCATCAGCTAAAGAATCTAATATAATTTTAATTGTGTTTTCATCAGTAATAGAAGCAGAAATAAGTAAATCAGGGTCCTCGTTTTCATTGCTGTCCCAAGCAGATACAAATATATCACCGCCCAAAAGTTCTATAAGTTTATAAACATCGATTCCATACTCTTCTAATTCAGCAAAATCTTCACTAAATGGAAACTCTTCTCCAAACATAGTTTTTAAATGTTTAGAAAGTTCAGTGCTGTTGAAAGCTAATGATAAAAATCCGTAATTATTTTCGCCATTAACAAAAGTATATATATTATCAGCTAATTCCTTTTTTAGTAATGAACTATCATAAGGATAATTTGGCGAGTAAGTATCTATAATTATATCAGCATTTCCAATATTAAAATTAACTTTAGCAGTCAATACAGCATCTTTATAACTTTCTTTGGATATTCCTTCATAACTTCTTCCAAATAAAAACTTTGTAAACTCATCAGTTTCATCAGAAAGTAAAGATAAATCTACCCAAGCATAAAAATCATTAGTTTGATTTTCTAATTCCATAAACTTTTCATTTGTAAGTGGAGAAGTAGTATCAAATATAGAATTAGCAATATTTATGATATCATTTTCTTTATTAAGCTCTTCATTATACCAATAAACATCATCTAATTTTGTTTCTACTGTAAATACTTCATCATTCCAAGATATTAAAGTTGTATCATCAAGATAAAAATATCTATAAGCATTATTATCACTAAAAGATATTAATTTATCCTCTTGGCTTGCTATTTTTATCATTATTCTATTTAATTCAGTTACATCTAATATATCAATCATTACTGCTATTTCTTGATAACTATTAAATGAAACTATTTTTGAAGGTTGAGAAAAATCTAATATCTGTTCTAATCTATTAGTCATGGCTTCTACTACATACACATCATCTCTATATGCAGCAAAATTATCAGCAAATTTTTGCATAAATAATTTATTAAGAGTCTTTTGTAAACTAATTTCAGCTTTTGACGATAATTCATTTAATTTTATAGAAAACACAGCTTGAGAAGTATTTGGAACATACTTTGTTTCTACTGCTTGTATTATTGAAGTTGAAAATAGAGTTATCATTAAAACAACTATAGATATTAAATTTTTCATTTTAGTAAAACTCTCCTTAAATTTTATAAAGCAACTTAATATATTATATTAGACTAAAAATTAAAAGTCAAGTATATATAAAATAAATATTTTAATCTATTAAATAAAAAATATTCCAAATTTATAATGAAAAAATATTTCGAAGTGCATAGTTAATTAGTTATATATATGGGAGTATTATATAAAATGAAAAGAATAACTAAAGTTTTTGCCTTATTGCTATTATTTATAGTATCATGTAATTCAAATATTAATGATAGAAAAGTAACTAAATCTGCTTTATTAAATGAGCACAATGCCTCTGTTGTAAATACAGAATTTAATGGTAGTAAAACAATTATAGTATACTATTCTTGGAATGGAAATACAGAAATAGTTGCTAATAAGATTAAAAAGATTACAGGTGCTGATACATATAAAATTACTACAAAAATACCATATCCAAATGAATATGATGATATGGTGCTTCAAGTAAAAGATGATATAGATAATGATAAGCTTCCAGAATTAAACGGCAGTGTTGATTTATCTAAGTATGATAATATTATTATTGGATATCCAATATGGATAGGTGATATGGCTTTGCCTATGAAAAGCTTTTTATCAAAAAATGATTTAAAAGGTAAGAATATAGCACCGTTTATATTAAATGGCGGCTCAAGGGTATATAAAAGCATTTCTTATATAAAAGAAACATGCCCCGACAGCAAAGTATTAAATTATATATCTATAAAAAGAAAAGATGTATCCAATTTAGATGACAAAATAAATAATTGGATAAAAAAAATCAAAGTAGATATATCTAAATAGTTTTTTAATATTATGTTAATATTTGCATAAAGAAAAAAAATAGTATACAATTTACATAATAATAATTGTTATTTGGGGATATATTTATGAAAATGGAAAATAGAGTATTAATATCTGATGATGGACATAGAATGTATACTTATATTTTTATTCCAGATACTCAGCCTAAAGCAATAGTGCAAATAGTTCATGGACTTGGAGAGCATGCTGGAAGATATAAGGAATTAGCAAGTAAATTGGCAGAGAATGGTTTTTTAGTATGTGCCGATGACCATAGAGGGTTTGGAAGAAGTACTGTTAGTAAAGATGGTATTGGACATATTGCTGATAATAATGGTGCTGATTTGATATTAGGAGATATGAAGCATCTTATGGTTACAGTAAAAGCTGATTATCCTAATATCCCATATTTTATGTTAGGGCATAGTATGGGGTCTTTTTTAACAAGAGGCTTTTTAATAAAATATCATAAAGATTTAAATGGTGCTATTATAATGGGTACTAAGGGGAAACCTAATAAAATAGAAAGTATAGGTAAATTAATAGCAAATGTTCAAAAATCTATTTTTGGAGGAAGAAAGAGAGCTAAATTATTAGATAAATTATCTGTTGGAGGATATGGAAAAAAATATTTCCCTAAAGATAAATCAGATTTAGCTTGGCTTACTTCAGATAAAGAAGAGATTAATAAAGTATTAGAAGATGAGTATTTTGCTAGTAAACCTGCCAGTATAGAAACTTATATACAATTATTTAATTTGATAGATAAGATTTCAGATAAAGATAATTATTCTAATATGAGTAAAGATTTCCCTATACTTTTAATCTCTGGAGATAAAGACCCTGTTGGAAATATGGGAAAGGGTGTAAAATGGGTATACGAGATGTATAAATCTTTAGGGCTTAATGATATTAATATAAGTTTATATAAAGACGGAAGACATGAAATATTAAATGATGTGCAGAGACATGATGTTATGAATGAAATACTCGAATGGCTTAATGCTCATATTTGAATTAATGAAAGAAATAAAGAAGGAAGTTATGTATTATGGCGAATTTAATTGAGAGGTTTAGAGAATTAGAACCTATAAAAAACAATATAGATTTGGCAATAGAGTCTATAATTAATTGTTATAAAAATGGAAATAAAGTTTTAATAGCTGGTAATGGCGGAAGTGCTTGCGACAGTGAACATATTGCGGGTGAATTATTAAAAAGCTTTGTAAAAAAAAGACCTATAAAAGAAGAGATTAGAAAAGAACTTTTATCTATGGAAGATGGAGAATATATTGCTGATAATTTGGAAGCTCCTCTTAGGGCTATTGCTTTAACTTCTCATATGGGGCTTTCTACTGCATATTTAAACGATAAAGACCCTTATTTAATATTTGCTCAGCAGTTATTAGCTTTTGGTGACAAGGGGGATGTTTTTATTGCTATAAGTACATCAGGCAACGCCAAAAATATTATACATGCTTCTAAAGTTGCTAAGGCTATGGGAATAAAAATAATATCTTTTACAAATAATCATGGAGGTAAGCTTGCAGAAATGGCTGACATTGCTATAAAGGCACCTGCAAAAGAAACACATATTGCTCAGGAATATCATGAAGCGATTTATCATGAAATTTGTATAAGAGTGGAAGAATATTTCTTTAAAGAAGATAGATAATAATATTTTATAAGGTTTATGAAAATACTTTTAATCAAACAAACTTCTCTTGGCGATGTGCTTCATGCAACACCTGTTATTAGGGCATTAAAAAAATGGAAAAGTGACTGCACTATAGATGTAGTAACAGATAAAAGAGCTTTGGGTATACTTGAAAATAATCCATATATCAATAAATTATATGTGCTTGATATATATAAATACGAAAAAGAAATATTTGCTTCGCCTTCTAAATTTTTCTCTACAATTAAAGAGTTTTTTTCTCATATTAAAGAAGTGAGAAAAGAAGATTATGATATAGCAATAGATTTACAAGGTCTTGAGAGGAGTGTTATATTTCTTTATTTGTGCCATTCAAAAAAGAAGTTTGCCAAAGGAAAATGGTTTGGAATTAAAAGTAATTATTATAAAGATATTAATGCTATAGTTGGACTTCTTTCTTTTTTAGATTTTATTGACTGCCCAAGTGACGGTACAGATTTAGATTATTTTTTACCTAATGATATAGAATATACTTTTAATAAAAAGATAGAAAGCTTAAATATAAAATTAGATAAAGATTATATAGTATTTTCTCCTTTTTCAAGATGGGATACTAAAGATTTATCTGTAAAAAAATCTATAGAGATAATTGAAGAGATAAGAAAAATAAGTAAAATACAAATAGTCATATCAGCAACAAAAGATTATAATGAAAAATGTATTGAAATAGCTGATGGTTTTGAAAATGTATTAAACACATCTAACTATTTTAATTTAAATGACTTAGCTTATTTAATAAAAGAGTCATCGGCAATGATTACAGTTGATTCTTTTCCAATGCATACAGGCTGTGCTTTTAAAAAACCGCTTATAGCAATATTCGGTCCAACTAGTGAGGTTAGGGTAGGTCCTATAGCAGAAAACTCTGAAACTATTAGAGTAGAGGGTTTAGAATGTGCAAGATGCTACAAAAGAAAAAACTGCCCAAACAATCATGTATGTATAGAAGATATAGATGCAAAATTGGTGGCAAATAGGATACTTCAAAAAATAGGGTATTTATAATATGTCTATAAAAATGTTTTATCAATTTTTATATTTTTTAGATATATTTGCAACTTTTTCCCGCCTTCGCTTTGCGGGTTTTGCCAAAGTTGCAAAAAATACAAATATTTAGCTTTATATCTTTGGGATATGTATTAAACAAAGAGTAAAATTTTTAGTATATAATATTTTTACTGTTGCTGAGTATTATTTTCTGTTGTTTGCGTGTTATCATCATTTTCTGCATTATTATTTTCAGCTATATTTGCTCCTGTGTTTTGAGCAGCATCTGTCTCTTGTGCAGTAGTTTCTTCAGCAGTAGTATTTCCTTCTGTTGCAATATTTTCTTCTATTGCAAAATTTTCAACTTCCTCTTGAACAACTTTCAAATTGTCTATATCTTCTGCCTTAATATTTAAATCCATATTTCTTATTACTTTTTTGGCAGTTTCTATATCAACAGTTTCACCTAAAGCATCAACTAATGTAATCTCTGGGTCCTCATTTCTATACTGCTTCATTTCTAACACATAGCCTTCTGCATCTTTTGCTATTGTTGTTTTATTTCTACCGTCATTTTCTATATCTATTGTAACGCCATTTGCTCTTACTTCATTAATAGTAGTTTTGCCGTCTGTTGTAGTTTTTGTAGTGGATGTGCTTCCGTCTGGCTCTGTGGTTGTAGTTTCTGTATTACCATAAACATCTTTTACAACAACTATACTGCTTCCATTTGGTTTTATTGTTGTTGTTACACTGCTTGAATCTGCAGCTACAACTTCTGTTACACTGCTTGAATCTTTATTAAGCGTAGTTGTTTCTTTTGAGCCGTCTTGTCTTATTATTCTTTTTATTGTAGTGCCGTTTGGCATTTTTATTTCGCTTATAGTGTCAGTGCCTACAGTGTCGGTAATTATAGTTCCATCAACTTTTTTAGTTACAACTGTAAAAGAGCCATCTTCATTATATGTTTTTGTTATAATGCTTCCGTCATCAGCTTTTACATTATAAGAGAAAGTGCCGGCGCCTGCTCCTTGAGAATTTCTCTCTTCAACTCTTCCGTCTGGATAAACTATTTTTAAATTGCTCATTCCATTTGTATCAACCGTAGTAGTGCCTATACTTCCATCAACATAATTAGCAACAACTGTGTAGCTTCCGTCTGGATTTTCTGTTTTTACTATTAAAGCTCCATCAACTCTTCTTGTTTCTGTGGTAATATTTCCTGAATTATCTTCTATTCTTTTTACTTCTGTGCCGTCTAAACTTCTGCTGTAAAAAAATATTCCGTTTTCATCTTTATAATTTGTAGTAATAGAACCGTCTGACCTTTCTACTACAAATGCTTTATTATTTTCAAAAGTTTTTCTATTTATAAAAGAACCATCTGGATATAAAGTATATTCATATATGTCGCCTGAAGATGTTTTAGTATTAATAGATTTTGAATTATCTATCATGTAAGTTTCTATTCTCTTATCTCCATTTTCTGAAACTATCTCTATTTCTCTTTTTCCATAAGGATATATAGTGTCAGATACTTCATAATTGTTAGAATATATTTTTGTTTTTTCTATCTTTCCATTCTCATAAACTATTTTAACGCCATTAGGATATATTGTCTCTCTTTCATAATCAAAATTTGGAAATACATTTTCTGTAGTAATGCTTCCGTCATTGTTTGTCGTTACCCTGTAATTGTTTGTAAAAGGAATAAATTTTATAGATGTATCATTGCTTCTTATAAGAGATATAACTCTCTCTAAAGATTCTCTTTGATAATAATCACTTCCAACATTAGTTAAAAATATTTCATAAGATATTGCTGCATTAGTGATGTCGCCCAAAGTTAAATAAGTATGCCCCATATTAAGATAAGCGCTATAGTATAATCCCCAAGTATTATATAAATCAACAGAAGCAACATTAGTTTTTATTGAAATTTCATTTCCATTAGTATCTGTTATATTTGTCATTATCATTATATTTGTTACTATATATGGGTTTTCTTCTGTTATCACATAGGTGGAACCTGCAGCAGTTGAATTCGTTGCAAGAATAGGCGAATTAGAATTTGTAGCATTTTCATTAGTAGCTTCTAAATTTGGAGGTAGGGTAGTTGCTGACACTGTTGGGTCTACTACTTCCAACATAAAATTAGTATTTACTTCAAAAATTACAGTTGTGTTTGTGTATTCATATTCATTAGTGAATGTATTAGTTACAACAACATTTGTAAATAATGGAAGTTTTGTAAATGTATTGTTTATAAGATTTTTTATGTTTTCATTTGATTGATTTAAATTATTTATAGCATTAGATATTGTTTCTGTTGTGTTAGTAAAAGTGTTTGTATTATTAGATGCTATTGCATTAGTTGTAATATTATTTGTGTTTAATAAAAAATCATTTGACATAACATCGTTTGACAATGATAAATTAGTAATATTATCTGTGTTGTTATTATCAAGAATAAAAATAGTGTTTGTTACAACATTTTGTGATACTGTGTAATTAGTTAATATTTCATAATTTAACTTTGCATTATATGGAGAATAAAGCCTCTCTATTGCTCTATTGTACCAAATTAAAGCTTCATCATAATTTTTTAATTGATAATAAGAATTGGCTATATTGTTACAAAAAGAATAAGAATCATTAATATCAAAAGCTAATTTATAATAATTTATAGCGTTTTCGTATTGCTTATCTTGGAAATAGCAAGCTCCTATATAATAATAAAGCATATCATTTGTTGATAGAGGTCTTCTTTTAAGATAAAGTAAAAAAGCTTCTCTTGCAAAATTATATTTTTTTTGAAAGAAAAGTTTTTCTGCATTATAGAACTCTCTATCTATATTTCTTTCATCATTTGGAGCAGCATTCTGAGAGAATATATTTACACAAGTAAAAATCAATACTAAAAAAGCTATAGCTATTTTTTTCATAATAACATAATCCTTTTTACTACTTTTTTAAGGACAATAATATTTAAAACTATTAGTTTTTAATATAGTCAAAATAATGGTTAAATAATGAATAAATTATATATTCACTGTATCCTCTAACATTTTTATTTTTATCAAGAACATCATCTAAAAAATTAAAACTGTTTTCATCTGGATTTTCTAAATAGTATAATTTTTCTTTAGATATAGTATTTTCTTTTTTTAGAGCTCTTATTAAAGAAAGCTCCTTTTTTTTGTTTCTATTATCTTCTCTGCTTGCATAATATGAAAATAATCTTTTACTCAAATTTTCAAACACAATTTTATTATATATAACAGCTCTCCTCACATCCATATCAATGCTTCCATCAAAATTATTTAACTCACTATCGAATAAACTAATAGATATAGCAGAACGAATATCAGCAAAAACTGCCTTTTCTTCTTTTATCATAAATTTTTTATTAGACATAAAACAGTACTCTTTAATTAAAATATTTTTTTTAATTATCGACAAGAGTAAAATTTAGATTAGAGTAAAATTTAATGCAATAAAAAACCCGCCTCTATTAAAGAAAGCGGGCATTAATATTAACTAAATGATTTTTTATTATTTGTTTTTAATAGGGTCATTAGGATTAACAACACCATCTTTAGGTAATTTTTTAGCCCATTGACCGGTGATGAATAATTCTATAACAGCTAATATAATCATTACAATAGCAATAACAGCTAATACATAACCATCGAATGTAGCTTTTTTGAAGTTAGTGTAAACAACTAAAGCTAAAGCAGAAAGAGTAACAGCAAACATGAATATTAAAGGTATAACGTTTTCCCAAGAAGTTCTGCCCTGACGATTTTTAATCCAAGCAGCAACAGCAAGTAATGATAAACCAGCTAATAATTGGTTAGCACTACCGAATATAGGCCATATTCTAGTATAACCATAAAGAGTAAATCCTAAAGATATAATAACTGTAATAGCAGTAGCAATATAAGGATTAGTAAGTATAGTTTTATGTACTTTACCATCAGCAGCAGTATATTCACCTAATTCTTGTATCAAATATCTTCCAATACGAGTAGCACTGTCTAAAGAAGTTAAAGCAAAAGAAGCAAAAGCCAAAGTAACAAAAGTTTGACCTATACCAAGAGGTACACCGAAAGAAGTCATGAAAGTAGCAACACCCAAAGCAAATCTAGCAGCAGGAGTACCAGTACTTTCTATAGCAGCAACACTCATTAAAGCAACTATAGCAACAATACCTTCAATAAGCATAGCACCATAACCAACTAATTTAGCATCTTTTTCACTGTTAAGCTGTTTAGAGCTAGTACCAGAACTTACAAGTGAATGGAAACCAGATATAGCACCACAAGCTACTGTGATAAACAAAATAGGGAATAAATAGTTGCCTTCACTAGGAGTAAAGCTTGTAAATACAGGTGCAGTTACAGCAGGACGCATTATAATTAAACCTAATACACCGCCTATAATCATAGCGTAAAGCAAGAAAGAAGATAAATAGTCCCTAGGCTGCAATAATATCCAAACGGGCATTAAAGAAGCTAATATAATGTATATAGTTAATATAACTTGCCAAGGAGTTTTTTCTAAAGCAAGGAATGGGAATCTATCAGAGATAAATATAATAGCAGCTAATAATACAACACCTATTATTGTAGAAAGAGCAACATTAACTCCTCTTCTATATACTAAGAAACCAAATAATAAAGCCAAAGCAATAAATAACATACTTGCAGTACCAGCAGCAGCAGATTCTCTGTAAGTGTCAACATTTACAGCAAATGTACTTGCAGTGATGTCTAAGAATGCAGCCACTACCAAACAAATAGTAATGAATGCATAAAGAGTAAACATTATTTTACCCTTTTGACCAACATTATGTCTAATAACTTCTCCAATAGATTTACCTTCATGTCTCAAAGAAGCAATTAGAGAACCATAGTCATGCACACCTCCAAAGAATATACAGCCGAAAATAATCCATAAATAAACAGGAAGCCAACCAAACATAGTAGCAATAATAGGACCTGTAATAGGACCAGCACCAGCTATAGAAGAGAAATGGTGACCTAATAATACTTTAGCATCAGTAGGTACATAGTCTCTGCCGTCTTTTAAAGTATGAGCAGGCGTTTGTCTTGAAGGATCAACACCCCATTTTTTAGCTAAATATGAACCATATGTTATATAAGCTACAAAAAAGGCTATCATCCCAATGATTAATAATAGAAAAGCATTCATAAAATCTCCTTAATTTTATTTAAAAATTCAAAAGAAGGTTTTTTAATTCCTTTTTTCTCATTTTAGGTAAATATACATTTTTATCTTTTATAGATACTATAGCATATTCAGTTTCTGACCAGCCATGAAATGATAATTTATAACTTACTCTATAAAAGAATTTTTTTACTATTTTTTCCCATTCTTTTTCTAAAGAAATATCAGTTATAATGATTCCTGTGATTATACTTCTTTTATGAAATTTGTTAGGATTTGAAAGAATTGGTGTCAATCTAATTAACATGTCTTGAAATTCTTCTATATTATCTAAAGTACAATTTTTTATAAAACGAACAAGCATATGCTCAAATACAGAATATCCTTCATAAACCGTAGAAGTAGTAATAAAGGATTTAAAAAAATCATTCCTATGAAAGGCATAGAGATCAAAATATTCATTCTCTTTACTAATTTGATATTCTAAGTCAAAATGTCTCATTAATTTTTCTGACAAAGAAAATATATATTTTTTCACCTCTTCATTATCAATATTTAATCTAGCCATATACAAACTCACAAATTACAACTACAAGTATATAAAAAATAATTGACCTGTCAAGTTATTGTATGAAGTAATGAGAATTTTTTCTAAAAAAATATCATTTTTTTAGAAAAAATTATTATTTATTAGAAAATATTATTATTTGTTAGAAAATATTATTATTTGTTAGAAAATATAATAAAAATCATCTTTTGGAATTTTATTTCCTATAAGATTTTTATCAAAATTGTATATAAAATTATAATAGTCGTTTAATTTTCTTTTCATAGTCTCATCATTATAAAAAGTAATGCCAATTCTATCTATACCGTAAATAACAGCCTTAGCATTAACCAATATAGAAGTTTGTTTAATTAAAGATTCTATTTTATCTTTGTTATTTAAAATATACTCAGTAGATTTTTTGTATTCATTTAATATTTCTTCTAATAAAGCATTATTATTTTCTATGAAACTTTGTTTTGCAATAAGCATAGCAACAGGGTAGGGGGGGATATATTTTGAAATATCAACTACTATGTTTATATCTTTATTTTCTAATAAAGCTGAAGATAAAAAAGGTTCTGGAAGTATAGCAATATCAACATTTTTAGATGCTAATGCTTTTGATAAATCTAAATTACCAAGAGAATAATTTATATTTGCTCCTTTTATATTTTTAGTTTTTATTAAATATTGAAGCATTAAATCTGGAGTTGATAATTTTAATCCGCAGTAAATAGTTTTGTTTTTTAAATCATCTATGCTTTTTATGTTTTTATCACTTGAAACTATAAATATTTTGGTTTCAGATACAACAGCCACTGCTTTATAATTTAATCCTCTATTATATATTATAGAAGCCATATTTGCAGGAACAGCAGCAATATCAACTTCACCTTTTATTATGGAAGCCAATATATTATTTGGGGAGTTTATAATACTTATATTGATTTTTTTATAATCATTAATCATCTTTAGAGCACCTATTGCACTAGGACCATTTAATAAACTCATCTCAAAAGCATACAAATTAAAAGAGATTAAAAAAATTATAAATATTTTTTTCATGACATTCCTATAAATATAAATTGTTTTCTTTTATATAATTATAAACTTTGTCTTTTAAGAAATACCTAAAAGCACCATTGTTTTTTATTCTTTCTCTAATTAAACTTGATGATATATCTATTCTTGGAGCTATTATAGTTTTTATGTTATATTTTTCTATGTTGCTGCTAATTAAATTGTTATTATCATCTCTATTAAGAGCTACAATATTAGATAAATTAGAAATTTTTTCTGGCTCTCTCCATTTATCAAAATCTTTCACCAAATCAGCACCTATTATAAGAATTGGCTTATCTTCAAAATTGTAATTATTATAAATATATTCTAAAGTTTTTATAGTATAAGACACGCAATCATTTTTTATCTCATAATCATCTAATATAAAGTTTTTATTATCTTCTATAGATAATTTTAGCATATTTATTCTGTCATCATCAGAAACTTTGCCGCTTATATTTTTATGCGGAGGTATTTTGCTTGGAATAAATAATATTTTATCGCATTTAAAATTATGCAATATAGTATCAGCCAATATTAAATGCCCCAAATGAGGAGGGTCAAAACTTCCGCCTAATATTGCAATCTTCATAAACACTACTGCACTGCCAAATAGAATTATGTTAAAAGTTTAATTGTTAAATAATAATTTGCAAGCATATTTTTTATTTATAAAAAACTTCTTTCCCAAAACCTTCATAAAACTTGCCATTATTATAAACTACATTGCCTCTCACTATAGTAGTTATAACTTTCCCCCCTCTTTTAAAACCTATATAAGGCGACCAAGAAGATTTTGTTATTATATCTTTCTCTTCTATAATAGATTCATCATTCAAATCTACTACTGCAAAATCAGCATCAAATCCTTCTTTTAGTAAACCTTTGTTTTTTATTGCGAATATTTTAGCAGCATTTTCGCTCATAATTTTTGTTAGAAGTTTTATATCTATAGTTGAATCTTTAACTTTTTTTAACATCAATTCTAATGAATGTTCTACAGAAGGTATGCCAAAAGTAAGTTTTTCTAATTTCTCACTTAATAAATGCGGTGCATGGTCTGTTCCTATTGTGTCTATCGTGCCGTCTACAATAGCATTCCATAATGCTTTATTATCTGATTTTTCTCTAAGCTCTGGTTTCATTTTAAGAAGCATTTTATTTTTATCATTTTTATTAACATCTTCAGTATTCAAAAATAAGTGGTGTGGGGTAGCTTCACCATAAATTATCATACCAGAATCTTTTGCTTTTTTTAGAGAATTAATTTCACTTTCTAATGATAAATGACATAAATATAATGGAGTATTTGTTTGTTTTGCTATTTCTATTGCTTTATCAACTTTTTTTTCTTCTGCATGTACTGTTACAATTTTTGAAGCTTCAAATAATTTATATAAAATTTTATCATCTTCAACAAGCATGTTTCCAGTAGAGGCATTAAAGAAAATTTTTGTAGAGGCAGCTTTGTCTATAATTTGTTTTATGTCTTCGGTGTTATCAGCCTTGCTTCCTCCAAAATGAAAACCATAATCAACATAAGACTTGCCAATCATCATATTCTTTTTTTCTTCTAAATTTTCTTTTGTTATAGTGTTTGGAATAGTGTTAGGCATATCCAAGAATGTTGTAACACCGCCTCTTGCAGCAGCTTTACTTCCAGAAGAAAAGTCCTCTTTATGTGTAAGCCCAGGGTCTCTCATATGAGCATGTGGGTCTATTATACCACATAAAACATAATTGTAATTAGCATCTATTATATTACTATCTTTATAGATTTCAAAATTATTATTAAAGTCTATTTTTTTTATCTTCTCATTTTCTATAATTATAGATACTGCATTATTATCTGCTAATTTAGCATTTTTTATTATCATTTTGTTATCTCTTTATTACAATAATAGCAAAAATCTCCATAGCTTCTTCTTGCTACTTTATTTTTTGTCTCTTCAAAATGAGTAACACATTTTTTATTTTGACAAACAATTTCTTTATTTTCTATTAATTCATAATCTTTTTCTTTTTTCTTAGCAGTACTTTCTATTACTCCAGTAGCTAAAGCTAACATAGCCATTCTTGTAGGTATACCATTTTTAGCCTGTATAAAATATTTAGCGTATTTTGTATCATCTAAATCAATACTAATTTCATCAACCCTTGGAAGCGGATGCATTATAATCATATCTTCTTTGCATTTTCCTACTATTGTTGATTTTGAAATGTTAAATGCATGTTTTACTTTTTCGTAGTTTTCTATATTCTCAAAACGTTCTTTTTGTATTCTTGTCATATATAGACAGTCGATTTCTTTTAGTATTTCTTCGTAGTTATTACCTTTATGATATTTTATTTTAGCATTGTCTAACTCTTTTAATATATAATCAGGAATCTGAATGATATCTGGAGAAATATAGTAAAACTCTCCATTAAACATTTTTAATGCTTTTGAAAGCGAGTGAACAGTTCTTCCATATTTTGTATCTCCAACAAATGCTATTTTTTTATTTTCAATGCTGCCTAATTCATCTTTTATTGTGTATAAATCAAGTAATGTTTGACTAGGATGTTCATTAGAACCATCACCAGCATTGATGATAGGGCAGTCAGTAACTTCTTCTGCAAACTTAGCAGCACCATCTATAGGATGTCTCATAACTATTACATCAGAATATGCTGAAACCATTATTATAGTATCTCTTAAAGATTCTCCTTTTTTTATAGAGGAAACATCAGGATTGTCAAAACCTATAACATCTAAGCCCATTTTGTATGCTGCTGAATTAAAAGAAAGTCTAGTTCTTGTTGAAGGTTCAAAAAAAATACTTGTCATTATCATTCCATTCATCATTTCTCTTCTTTCCATATTTGGAGTATCATCTAACTTTTTAGCAACATCCAATACTTCCAAAATCTCTTCTTTTGACATTTCTTTAATACCTATAAAATTTTTCATTTTAACATCCCTTAATAATTATAATTTTACAGCATAAAAAAAGGGAATAAAATCACAAAATAGCGATTTTATTCCCTTTTAAAAATTCTGCATTGGTTAATTTAAACAAACATAGAAAATGCGGCAATAAGTAAAATATATTTTTTATTATACCATTCATAATATTTCCTACACTGTATAAATTATACTGATTATAAATTATAATAAAAAAAAATCAATAGATAATTTTTAATATTTTTTGTTTAAAAGCTAAGATGTTTTTTTATAACTAAATCATTAATAATCTGAAAGATATACTACAAATCAATAAATAAATTAATTTTTTTATAGTTAGGTATTGACATTATCTCTATATAAGTATATCATTATATTATAATATACTTATATAGAGATGTAGATTTATGGAAAAGAATAATAAACAAAAAAACATTATAAAAAGCTATAAAAGTACTTGTAATGTAAATACAAAAGAAGAGAATATATCTTCTTATATACCAAAGCTTCCAAATGATGGTAAGTTTACAGTTTTAACTAAAGAATTATGCGTTCATGAATATGGTTAATTTTTATGATAGGTGTTGACATTATTTATATATAACTATATCATTATATTACAATATAGTTATATATAAATAGGACTATCTTATGGAAAAAAATAAAAAAAATAATAAACAAAAAAATATAATAGAAAGCTATGAAGACAATTGTGAAACCAACACAAAAGAAGAGAATATATCTTCTTATATACCAAAGCTTCCAAATGATGATGAGTTTACAGTTTTAGCTAATTTCTTTTCTGTGTTTTCTGACCCAACCAGATTAAAAATAATATCTGTTTTAAGCGAGAAGGAATTATGCGTTCATGAATTAGTATCTTTGCTTGATATGAAGCAGCCTTCTGTATCTCAGCATTTAAAGATGTTATGGCAGGCTAGGGTGGTAAAGAAGAGAAAAATTGGGCTTCATGTATTTTACAGGCTTGATGATGAACATATAGAAAAAATTTATGCTTGGGGGTATGAGCATGTTAAAGAATAAAGAAAAAGTTTTATTTATTGGAGAAATTACTATTTCTTTAATTGTTTTAATTTTAATGCATTTTTTGCATGATAAGATTCATGGTGTAATAGAATATATAATATTTTTTATACCTTATTTTATTTTGGGAAGAGACGTTTTTAAAAATGCTATTTTAGATTTTGTGCATGGAAAGTTTATGAGAGAGAGTTTTCTTATGAGCATTGCTACTATTGGCGCTATAATACTTCATCAATTACCTGAAGCATTGGCTGTACTTCTTTTTTACAGAATAGGTGAATATTTTGAGGATATGGCAGTTGATAAATCTAAAAGAACAATAGCAGCACTCATGTCTATAAGAGCAGATTTTGCTAATATCATAAAAGAAGATGGAACTATAAAAAAAGTTGATATTTCAAAAGTTAATATAAATGACAATATATTGATTAATCCTTTTGAGAAGGTGCCTTTAGATGCTGTTATTTATGAAGGAGAGAGCTGGCTTGATACTAAGGCTTTAACTGGAGAGAGCATGCCAAAAGATGTAAAGGTTAATGATGAAATTTTAGCTGGCACTATAAACGGAGAGAGTAGCATAAAAGCAAAAGTTATTAGAGTGTATGCAGAGTCATCAATAGCAAAGATATTAAAATTAGTTCAAGAATCTCAAAACAGAAAAGCAAACATAGAACAGTTCATTACAAAGTTTGCTGGAATATATACTCCTATAGTTGTATTTGGAGCTATTTTACTTACTATAATACCTACAATAGTATATGGAAGAGAGTTTTTTAATGATTGGTTTGCCCGTTCACTTACATTGCTTGTAGTTTCTTGTCCTTGTGCTTTTATGGTTGGTATTCCATTAACATATTTTGCTTCTATAGGACGAGCTTCAAAGTTTGGTATAATGGTTAAAGGCGGAGTATTTTTAGATTTGCTTGCTCAAACTAAAAAAGTAATATTCGATAAAACAGGAACTCTCACTAAAGGTAAGTTTTATATAAGAGAAATAGAAAATGCTGGTATATATGATGATGATACATTAATTAAATATGCAGCTTTGGCAGAAATAGGCTCTTCACATCCTATAGCAATATCTATAGTAGAGCATTATAAAAAAAATCATAACATAAATGAAAGCTTAATAACATCACATAAAGATATTAGAGGTAAAGGTTCAGCATCAATTATTGAAGGAAAAAATATTTTAATAGGAAAGCTTGATTTATTAAAACAAAATAACATAAATCTTCCAGATAATATTAATAATAAGTTTAATGTTTATATTTCAATAGATGGCGAATATGCTGGTGCTTTTTATATTGATGATATTATAAAAGATGATACTAAAGAGGCTATTGATTTATTAAATTCTATGAATATAGAAACTGCTTTAATTAGCGGCGATAATATAGAACGCGTTACTTCATTTGCAAAAGAGAATAATATACAATCATTTAATGGAGGATGCTTACCAGAAGAGAAAGTAAATGTATTAGAAGGCATGATGAAAGAGAGTAAAGTTTCAATATTTGTAGGCGATGGAATAAATGATGCTCCTTCTTTGGCTCGTGCGGATATTGGTATTGCTATGGGAGGGCTTGGTTCTGATGCGGCTATAGAAAATGCTGATGTTATTATAATGGACGATAAGCCTTCTAAAGTAGCTGCTATTATTAAGCTTGCTAAAAAGAATCATATTGTTGTTTTAGAAAATATATTGCTCGCATTAGTAATTAAATTTGGTGCTATAATACTTGGAGCTTTTGGACTTGCTTCTATAGCTCTTGCTATATTTGCTGATACTGGTGTTACTGTTATAGTTGTACTTAATGCTTTAAGGCTTCTTTATCCTATAGGGGAGAAATCAAATGTTGAAAATGTAAGTGCTAAAAATATAGATATAAAAGTAACAAGCTGTAATTGCGGGCATCATAGCCATTAAAAGTATTATATAGTTTTTAAATATGCTCTGTGTAAATTTAAAATATTTATATAGGGCATATTTTTATATACAAAATTTTTATAATATTTGCTTTAAAAATTAAATATATTATACTAATCGATATGAAATTTTTAATCATGTTGAAAAAAATAACAATATATTTAATTTTTGCTATCTTAGTTTATAGTGCCTCAAGTAAAAATCTGTTTTCATATTTTCCAACAGGTTCAGCATTGGGATTTTCTTTAAGGTTTAGTTTTCCTCTACAAACTTCATTATCGGTAACAGGAAAATTTGAAGGAATACCTTTTATGTTTGGAGGAATACTAAATATTGGCATATCTGGCAAAGGAGCATCTTGGTTCGGTTTTAGTGCTAGTGCTGATTGGTGGGGATATACAACTAGATTGGGTCAATTAGGTAATTCTGATGTAATGCTATATTTGGGCCCTGGAATAGAAGCTATTTTTAATTTTGGAAATAAGTATGTAAACATAGAAGCAGATTTTAGAATACCAGTTGGAATATCGTTTATAGTGGAAAAAGATTGGGAAATATTTTTTCAGTTTTCACCAGCATTAAGTGTTATATCTATAGGAAGCAGAGGTTTTGCTACATTCGGCTGGTATCCAGGAAATAGTGGTTGGGTATTTAATGACTTCTTTAGGTTTTATGGTGATTTTGGCTTTAGGTATTGGTTCTAAAAGCGTATGGAAGTTTATTTTAAGATAAAATATATATTCCGATAATGTATATTATGTTAACTTATATGTGTTGTTTTTTTATATAATAATTATTCATTATAAATAGCATTAATTTCACTTGGCAATATTTTTCCTTGACAAAAGATTATTCATAAATTATTATGTTTAAAAATTAAATTAAAAATAAAAAAATAAATATAAATATTGGAGTTTAATAAAATGCCAACTTTAAAAACAAGCATATCAGGAATTAGAGGTATTATTGGTGATGGTTTAGATATAAGTACTATAGTAGATTATACTTCTGCATTTGCATCTCTTTTTCCAAAGAAAGCAAAAATTTTAGTAGCAAGAGATACAAGAATAACAGGAGAATCTATATTAAATGCTGTTGCAGCTACATTAATGGCATCTGGAATAAATGTAATAGATATAGGAATAGCTCCAACACCAACTGCATTATATATGGTTGAAAAACTAAAAATACATGGCGGAATTATAATATCAGCGAGCCATAATCCTATAGAATGGAATGCTTTAAAACTTATAGGAAAAGGCGGGCATTTTTTAGATGAGAAAGCGGTTAATGAGCTTATGAAGCTTTATGATAAAAAGACTAAAAGATTTGTGAAAGCATTAGAAACTGGAACTTATCAAAAAATAGATAATGCTATAGAAGAGCATATAAAACGCATTTTAAGATTTATAAACGTTGAAAAGATAAAAAAAGCTAATTTCAAAGTAGCTTGTGATTATGTTAATGGAACGGGTTTATTTGCTACACCTCCATTACTTAAAGCATTAGGAGTTAAAGAAGTTTCTATAAATAAAGAGCATACTGGCAAGTTTGCACATGTTGCTGAACCTTCTCAAGCAAGTATGAAGAGTTTATCTGAGTTAGTAAAGAAAAACAAAGTGAATATAGGATTTACTCAAGACCCTGATGCTGACAGACTTGCTTTAGTATTAGATGACGGTACTATAATAAGCGAAGAGTATACTTTAGCTTTATGTGCTAAATATTTATGGCTATCAGGAAAAGGAAATGCCGCTGTGAATTTATCTACTTCAAGAATGATAGATGATTTGGCTAAAGAAAAAGGATATTCAGTTGACCGCACAAAGATTGGTGAAATAAATGTTTCTTCTCATATTGTGAAAAATAAATTATATTTTGGAGGAGAAGGAAACGGAGGAATAATAGTTCCTGCTGTAACACCTGGGAGAGATTCACTTTTAGGTATTGCTTTAATATTAGAATTAATGGCTGCTACTGGAAAAACTATAAAGGAATTAGTAAATGAAATACCAAAATATGAGATAGTAAAAGAAAAATTGGAAGTTTCAAAAATTGATGAAAATAATTTCTTAAAGCAAATAAAAGAAAAATATCCTAAATCTAAAATAACTACTATTGACGGAATAAAAATAGATTTAGAAAACTCTTGGCTTCATGTACGTTCATCAAATACAGAGCCTATAGTTCGTATTATTGCTGAGGCAAAAACCAAAAAAGAAGCTAAAGAGCTAATTTCTATAGCTATTAATATGATAAATGATAATAGTAAATCTAAAAAAAATAAATAAAAAGCTTCCGCTACCCTACTCTATTTATATTTTTTATATGTAATAATATGTTTATAAAATTATCATTGATAAAAAATATATAATATGGTATTATTGTAAAAAATAATTTGGGAGAAATATTTAATGGGAAGAACAAGTAAAAATCCTTTTCTTGTTGAAGTAGAGAGAAAATTTGGAAAAGATAGTTTTGAATTCTCAGCATTTATGCGTGGAAGTAAAAAATTTAGAATAACAAAAGATGAGATAGATGATAGATACGGTTTAACATTAAAAGAGTTTGCATATTATGCTCAAGTATCTGGTTTTAAAGTATTATCTGATGATGATACTTTAATTATATTTAAAGAATAAGATTGTGTAAAAATAAAGTTAATAAAAAAAATAATGATGAAAGATTCTAATGTACTTCTTATAAATGATATATGTTCTTATGGTAAGGCTTCTCTAACAGTTAATATACCAGTTCTCTCTGCTTTTGGTATTAAAGTATCTCCTTTAATAACAGTATTACTTTCAAACCATACTGCTTTTGAATCTTTTTGTGCTTTTGATTTAACATCACAATTAAAACAAATAGTAAATGAGTTAAAAAAAAGAGAGGCAAAATTTGATGCTTTATACATAGGTTGGCTTGCCTCCGATGAGCAAGTGGATATAGTAATAGATATAATAGAATATTTTAAAATAAAAATTATATTATTAGATCCTATATTAGGAGACAATGGTAAATTATATTCTTCTATGACTGAAAGGCATATAAAATCACTTAAAAGAATACTAAAATATGCTACAATAGTAACACCTAATATTACAGAATTATGTTTACTTTTGGATAAGGACCCAAGTAAAAAATATACAGAAGATAATGTAATAAAGATGGCTCAAGAATTATCAAATATAACTTCAGAAAATGTAGTTGTAACAAGTGTAGAGAAAGATAATCAATTTGGTTCTTTAGTATATAATAAAAAAAACAATGATATTATAACAAGCTATTTTAATAAAATAAATATAGCAATGCCTGGTACTGGTGATGCTTTTGCTTCAGCATTATTAGGCTATATATTAAATGACTATTCTATAGAAGACTCATTAAAAAAAGCAACCAAATTTATTTATACAGCAATAGAACTGTCTGTAAAAGAAAATGACAATAGAATATACGGTATATCAATAGAAAAAAGACTTAATCTGCTAAAAGACTTATTTTAATAGTTTATTTAATATATCCTCTATTTCTTTTTCAATATATTTTTTATCATTCATATCTTTACCCCAAACAGATTTATTTAATGCGGTTTTATATAATTGCAAAGATTCTTTTAAAAGAGTATTTGTATTTCTATCTATATAACTTTCAGCTCTCAATTTATATATTCTTGCAAGTAAAGCATATCCACTTGCATCATCTGGAAGAAGCGAAATATAATTTAGGGCATATTTTTGAGCTTTGGCATAATCTCTAAAATAATTTAATGCCACAATAGAAGCTCTGTAATTAGCAGCGGCTTGATTTTTATTAATTCTAATAATATTCTCATATCCTTCTAATGCTTCACGAGTATTACCTGTAATTTCATTTATATAAGATATTTGGTATAAATAGTCAAGATTATCGCCATTAATTAAAACGGCTTTATTAGCATATCTCATAGCGGCTTCATTATTGCCAAGCTTAACGTTTAATTTTGATAATGCATAAAAATCCCTATCAGACTCATATTCTTTATTTAAATTAAATAAGGATAAAGGATAAGATGAAACATTAACAATACTATCTACTTTCCAAAGTAAATCTACATCTATGTATTTAGAAGCCCTATCAAAAGCATTGATAGAATATCCATATAATCTGCTTTTGCTGTAAATCCTTCCTAAAATAGCATCTTTTGCCCCAGCAACATTAACATACTTAAAAATATTGTAAGTTATATCATAAGCACTGCTGTCATATTCATACGCCAATGATTCTGCTAAAGCTATAACATTATTCATATAAGCAGGTGCTATTCTTAAAACCTCTCTTCTAACATCAGAAAACTTTACATACCCATTAACATTATTATAATTGCCCATAGAAGCTAAATAAGAATCAATATATATTTTATTTTTTATAGCTATAGCATCATAATTCTCTCTATTAATTCTCATAGCTAAATTGGCAATATTTTTTGATTTATCATATTCTTTTGTATTATACAAATATGAAGCATAATATCCATATATTATAGAGTTTATTTTCTTTATATAAGGGTCTTTAGTATCAATATTCCTAAATCCATCTATATAATTAATAGCATCATCATATCTATCAAATCTTAAATATTCAAATACTTTATCTGTTATTAGAGAAGTATTGTACTTTAAATCATCTTCCCAAAATAAAGTAGATTTTATATCTGTAAGGTATATTTCTTTTTGATAATCAGAAATATCATTTGATTTTACTCTTATACCTAATAATTCTCTTAGTAATACAACATTATTAATACTTATCGCATTATCATCAAAAGCTTTTTTTAAAATTTTAATTGCTTCATCTGTAGAACCCAATTTAGAATAACTGCTTGCAATATACCATAATCTTCTTTGCTCATCATAATCCTCAAATCTGCTATTCATAATCAAATTGATAACATCAACATATAATCCATTGTTGTATAAATAATCAACTCTATCAAGAACTACATTGTTTTCAAGTGACTTTATTAAATTTCCAACTGTACTTCTATAAGCTTTAACACTAACTAATATTTCTCTTGCTTTTTTATATTCTCTTTTAAATATTAGATATCGGGCATATTCTATCTTATTTTCATCAGATATATCATACATTCCAATAATTTGAGAGATTATTTCATTTGGATAATATAAATATCCATAATTATAAAGCATATTAGCAAGCGTTTCATATAATCGAGGTTTGTTATAAGAATATTTTAATCCATCTTCCAATATATTAATGGCATCTCTTTCTTTGCCATCATATAAAAATATCTGAGCAAGTATAGCATAAGCCTCATCAAAATCTTTATACTCTTTTACGAATCTATTAAGTATAGCTTTAGCATCATTATAATTTTTCATTTTAAAATAAGTTTTAGCTAAAGCAAGTTTTATTTCAGGATAATCTTTTGTATAGTTAGAAAGAGAATCTAATTTACTTATAGCATTGTTATAATCATTAGACATTATTAAATTATTCCAAATATAAAGTTCTTTTTGAACAGCAGCATTAGATATTTTAGAGTTTATTCTAATTAAATTATTATTATTAGAAGCATTTGCCCTAACAGCCACATTGTAATTATTTAGAGCATCATCATATTGCTTTTTAAAAATACTAATATCTCCAAAGCCTTCATATCCATAATCGCTTCCATTTTGAATGCATAAGCTATAATATTTTTCAGCACTCTTTATATCAAAATTTCTAAAAGCAATATCGCCAGCTAAATATAACCAATAATTATCATTATATATTTTATAAGCAGATATATAAGTTATTAAAGCATATTCATACTCATTGATTTTATAAAATAAATCTGCTATATTATTATGCACTTCTCTATCATTAATATACCAATTTATAATTTTACTAAAATCTAAAGAAGCATAATATAAATCTCCTCGCCTATAATAAGCAAGTCCCCTTGTATAATAAATATCATAATAATCCTTATAGCTTTCTTCTAATAAATTACAAATATTAATAGCTTCGTTATATTTAGACTCATCTATTAATAATTTAGCTTCATTTAATTGGTTTATGATATTTATTTTAACATCTTCATTTGCATTGTTAAAAAAACCATTTGTAATAATATTGACATTTTCTATGTTAATATTTAAATTTCTATCAGATACAGTTTTTTGTGAATATTGTAAAATATCTTTGGAATATGCCGAAATATATAGCATAAAAATAGCAAGTAGTATCTTTATTAATTTCATAATATTTCCTCACAAATACTGCTAAAAATATCGGAAATAATGATATTAATTTTTAATAAAGATAATATAAAAATTAATTATGAAAGAGATAATAATATTAGTATCAAATATAACAATAAAAAATAAAACAAATATCTTTATACTAAATTTGATAGATTTATTATATAAAAAAGGCTTAAAAGTAACATTATATTCAAATAAATTTCCAAAGACTTTCTATGGATATATTACAAAGAAACATCTGCCATTAAAACTTACAAATTTCAAAGAAATAGTAATGCAATCAAAAAATGCATACGCAATAATAGCTGTAGATTACCCAATGAATATAATAGCATACAAAATAAAAAATATGTTTAATAAAATTAAAATAAAATCCCCTTTAATAATATGGTATTCAATAAACTTTCAAAAAAAAATATATATAAGTAATAATAGAAGAAAATTAAAAGAAGATTATAAAAGCCTTTCTAATATAGATATAGTATTATGTTCAAATGAAAAGACAAAAAATATGTTAGAATATATTTATAATAACAAAACTATAGAAATTATACGGGCATATTATTCTCCATATATTTCAAATAATAATAATAATAAAGAAAAAAAATATATACTTACTTTTTTTAATGCAGAGAATAGCATATATAAATGTACATCTGCATATTGTGAATACGTAAATACTTCAATAAAAAATAATAAAAAGATACACAAATTAATAATAGTTGGATACAATAAATATTTAGAAGATAATATAAATAAATTAAAAATAAGAGACTACGTAGAGTTAGTTGATTACAATTTTAATATAGAAGAGATAATATCAAATGCCTATACAATTCTAATACATAATATAGATGATCCATTTTATACAGAGCTAATATCTGCTTGGAATAATAAAATAGTACCAATAATAGACTCTAAAACCTCATCTGCAGAAATTAGTACAGATAATAAAAATGCTCTAATATATAATTCTCAAAACCCAGTGTCTCTATGTAATAAATTAACAGCACTCATAGAAAATAAAAAATTCTATAACAGTCTTTCATCTTCAATAGAAAATATTCCAAGCATTGAAGATAGTGCAAATCAAATATTAGAAATAATAACAAAGAAATTATAAATTATTTCTATTAGGTTTTCTTAATTTTGGCTCTTCATTATTTGGTATAACTTTTTTAAGTTCATTAAATAATCTTTTTTCTTCGGAAGATAATTTATTATTAACATCAATATTCACTATAACAAATAAATCTCCTCGAGATGATCTATTAATATGATAAGCACCATTTCCTTTTAATTTAAAAATTTGTCCGCTATTAGTACCAGCAGGAATTTTTATTTTTACTTTCTTTTTGTCTAATGTTTCTATAAATATCTCATCACCGAGAGTAGCTTGCACTATATTAATACCTACTTCAGTAATTAAATCAATACCCTCTCTAATAAAATACTGATGTGGTGCTACATGTATATAAAGATATAAATCTCCATTTACGCCTCCAGCAATAGCTTCACCCTCTCCAGATATTCTTAACTGAGTATTATCATCAATTCCCTTAGGTATATTAACAGATATAGTTTTAGGTTTTTTAATAGTACCGCTTCCATGACATTTTTTACAAGGTGTAGTAACAATAGAGCCAGTACCATTACATCTGCTGCAAGTTCTTCTCACACTAAAAAATCCTTGAGCCATTCTCACTTCACCTGTACCATTACAAGAAGGACAAGTTTGAGTTTTTGTACCCGGTTCAGCTCCGCTTCCATGACAAGCATCACAAATATCTTTTTTATCTAATTTAATCTCCATCTTTCTGCCAAATACAGCATCTTCAAGAGAAAGTGTAATATCATGTCTTAAATCATTTCCTCTTCTCTGCCCTCTTGAACTCCTAGAAGAAAATCCGCCTCCAAAAAAAGAACTAAATATATCATCTAAATCTCCAAAACCGCCAGAGCCTCCGAACATTTGTGAAAAGTCAAATCCGCCTCTTCCATAAGCATCAGCAAAATCACTATGAACGCCCTGAAAACCAAACTGGTCATACTGGGCACGTTTCTTTTCATCAGATAATATTTCATAAGCTTCGGTAGCTTCTTTAAATTTCTCTTCTGCTTCTTTATTTCCTGGATTTCTATCAGGGTGATATTGCATAGCTAATTTTCTATATGCCTTTTTAATTTCATCAGCACTTGCTGTTTTATTTACTCCTAATACTTCGTAATAATCTCTTTTGTTTGCCATTTTTAATACGTCCTCATTAATAAAAAATACATAAAAAATAAAAGCTTATATATAAAATCAAAAAATTATTTTCTTCTCTTGCTTCCAACTATTATACTAATGCCTAATCCTAAAGCGGCTATTCCTGTAATAACATATTTATTATTAGCTAAATACTTAATATTATATTCCATTCTCTTTTTTTTGTCAGATAAAACATTATAAGCCTCAGTAATCTCTTTAAACTTATCAGCAGATATATCAGCATTTCTGTCGGGGTGATATAACTTTGCTAACTCCCTATAAGACTTTTTTATTTTTTCTTCACTTGCAAATATATTAACATTAAGTATTTTATAATAATCCATAAAAATATCCTTAAATTATATATATAAAAATAATTTTCATCAATACAAAAAATTGCAACTAATTATCAAAAAACATTAAACTTTCAACTATAAGCAATAATCCGCTTGCTATCCATATACTTTTAGTACCTAAAACATTGGTAAAAAAACTTCCAAAAAATGCTCCACACATAAAACATATTAAAATGCTTAAATATATAAGACCATTTTTTAATCCTGTTTTATCTTTATTAAATAAGAACTTAAAAAAATTTTCTGAAGCAGATCTTAAATTACCTGTACACATATTCGTAACATAAGCGAGCCCTTCTACTCTGTTAAAAGTTATCATTAAAATAGCAGACATAAAAGCTATAAAACTAATAACTAAAGTATCAAATAAATTTTTAGGTAAAATACCAACTATAAAAAGTATAACAGCATTTATAAGTATTACTAAATATTCTAATTCCATCAATTTTTTTCTATTGAGGATTTTTTTTACATATAAAGCAAACCAAATCCCAATTACAAATACAAAAATAGATATTAAATAATGCATAGCTCCAAAAAAATTTTTTTTAGCTATATTCATAGCAAAAAATATTATATTTCCTGTTTGGGCATAAGCGAATACTCCGTCTCTTGTAATATAAGTATATGAATCAACAAAACCACCTATAATACTAAATATAGATGCTACATAAATAGTTTGTGTTGTATGTATTGATTCATTCTTCCTTTTAATGAAAGAGATGATATTGCTTTTCATATAAAAAATATTCCCACAAAATTTAATTGCAAATATTATAACATAAAATATTATTTTTAGAAATATATTGAAATTATATCACTCAATTAAAAAACATTATAATTTATTTAATAGTTTTTATCTTAAGTTATTTTTTTATTTGTAGTATTACCATTGTATCTATAGTAATTTCTGAAACTACTATGTATGGGGCTTTAAACACATAATAAATGTACTTGACTTATAATATTTATATATTATAATTTTGTAGTACATTTTTAAGGAGTTAATATGAGCAGCACTACATCAAATCAAATACTTGTATTTAAAATAAATAATGAATTATATGGTATGGATATTCTTAAAGTTCAAGAGATTTTGAGTTTTATGGCTCCTACTCCAATACCTAACTCTCCTGAATATTTTAAAGGAATTATAAATTTAAGAGGTACTATCATATTAGTAATAGATTTAAGATCCAGATTTCATTTTGATAAACCAATGGATCCAGAAAATTGTGTAATAGTTGTAGTTGCTATAGGGAATAAAAAATATGGTCTTGTAGTTGATTCCGTTTCTGATGTACTTACTATCAATAATGAAAATATACAATCTGAAATAGATATACATTCTGGAATAGACAGCAGATACATTAATGGTTTGGTAAAAGCTAATGAACAAATGATTATATTAGTAGATATAGATAAAGTATTTTTAGAAAATGAACTTGATAGTTTGACAAATAAAGTAAATAATTCAATAGTGCAGTAAAATATATGTCATCACATAGAATACTTAGAGTTAATGAAAATATAAAACAAATATTATCAACTATTCTTTTAAGAGAGATAGAAGACCCTCGTATAAAAAACAACCTGGTTACTATAACTCGTATTGATACAGCTAAAGATTTAAAAGAGGCTAAAGTATATTTTGTATGCTTAGACCCTAACAAACAAAACGAAGTATTAAACGGGCTTAATAGTGCTAAGGGAGTTATATTCTCTTATTTAAGAAAACAGCTTACTATAAGATATGTTCCTAATCTTACTTTCTATTATGATAAAACATTAATGGAAACCAATAAAGTATTAAGCGACATAAGAAACTTAGACATAAAAGAAGATAGTCAAGAAGAAGAATAAAAAATATCGGAGTAAAAATGCCTATCAAATCCAATACAGATAGAAAAAAAATAACAGCTACAAAAAGAGATATATTAAAAAGAATATCAAATGCTAAAAACATAACAATCACAGGTCATAGAAATCCTGATGGGGACTGTATATGTTCAGGACTTGCTTTATCACTGCTTATAAAAAAAGTATTTAAAAAGAAATCTTATGTTGTTAATACAGATAAGATGCCAAAAGAATTAAAAAATGTATTAAATATAGATAAAGTTATTTTTGAAGTTAATGAAAACAATTTACCTAAAAAGGATGTGCTTATAATACTTGATTCTGGAGATATAGAAAGAATTGGCTGGATTGCTGATATTACTAGCGAGTATAATGAAGTAATATTTATAGACCATCATAAAGTAAGAAATATTAATGGCGTTACTATGTTTTATGATGATACTAAAGCTGCTGCTACCTGCGAGATAATATTTGATATATTTTCATCATATCTTAAAAACATGGATTCTACTATAGCTACCCTACTCTACTGCGGACTTTCAACAGATACAGGCGGATTTGTTTTCAGCAACACTACAGAGAGAACATTGCTTTTCGCTTCAAAAATAATGTCTAAAAAAGTTAATATAGAAGATTTAGGCAATGTTGTGAGGAAGAGATATTCTAAAACTGATGTAGAAGCATTAGTTTACATGTATAATGAAATGGTGATAGATGAAGATAAAAAGATTGGTTATTTATGCTTAAAAGAAGAGATTAACGGGCATAATTTAAAAGATATTAGTGTAAGTGCATCTGACACTCTCATACAAATGCAAGATGTATTAATAGGTTTTATAGTACATGAAAGCGATTATAATTTTAGAGTTAGTATAAGAAGCAGATGTAAAAAAGATATAAGGGAAATAGCAGAATCATTTGGAGGCGGAGGTCACCCTAAAGCTTCAGGATTTACAGTATCAAAAGAAAAATATAAAACTAAAGAAGAATTGGTAAAAGACATAAAAGAAAAGATAATTTTATTACTAGAATCTTAAATCAAATATGCAAAAAGAAAATATCATAATCTACACAGACGGCGGATGCAGAGGAAACCCTGGTATAGGAGCTTGGGGAGCCATATTATTGAGTGAGAAACATAATTTAAGACTCGAAATAGGCGAAAGCGAAGAGCATACGACAAATAATAAAATGGAGATGCAAGCGGCAATTAAGGCTCTTGAAAGACTTAAACATTCTCATAATATAAAATTATATAGTGATAGTGCTTATTTAATTAATGGCATGAATAGCTGGATTTATTCTTGGCAAAAAAATAATTGGATTAAAAGCGATAAAAAGCCTGTTGAAAATAAAGATTATTGGCTAAAATTAATAGAACTATCAAAAAAACATAGTATTGAGTTTATAAAAGTAAAAGGACATTCATCAAACAAAGAAAATAATCGTGCTGATGAGATAGTAAATATATTAATGGATGAACATATAAAAAACGGCAGTACAGCTGAGTTTTACAGCAAAACTGATATAAACTAAAGATTTTAAGTTTGTCAAAATATTCCTAATATATAAAATATTTACATTTTGCATTTTTTTTAATTTTGACGAAGTCCACAGAGTGAAGGCGTAAAAAAGTGGAATAAAATAAAAACTTATAAAATATAGCTATTTATGTATAACCAAAAATGCTAAAAAATAACTTGAAAAAAGGTTTATTAGTGATAAAATTAACTTTAGTAATAAGAAATATCCAAAATATTTTAAGGAAACAATAATGCAAACAAGAGTATATAAAGCAGGATCTATAGTATATTTTGCTGGAGATAATTCTGATAGAGTTTATATTCTAAAGCAGGGTCAAGCCCAGAGCATATTTTTGTCGGAAGAGACAGGGCATGAAACTAGAGAATTAATTAATATAGGTGAGTTTTTTGGAGTAAAGAGTATATTAGGTACTTACCCTCAAGAAGATACTGTTCAATGTTTAACAGATTGTGTTATCATTATTTTAACATATAGTGAGTTTGAAAGTTTAGTTTCAAAAAATAAGCCAATAATTATAAAAATGCTTAAAGTATTTTCAAATCAATTAAGAAGAATAAATAAAAAAGTAGGCATATTAGTAGAAAATACAATAGATGAAGAAGGTCCTTCACCATTGGAAGGATTATATAATATCGGTGAGTTTTATTTCAAAGCTAAAAAATATAAAAACGCACTATATGCCTATAAAAGATACATACAATCTGCCGATGAAGATTCTGTATTTTATCACACTGTAGAACAGAGAATAAAGGAATGTAAAAATCTATTAAATATCACAGATGATAGTAATATAGCTCCATTAGAAGACAACACAACAGAAGAACAAAAAATAATAAAACCGAATACCTCTATAGAAAATCACTCTATTAACAATAAAGATTATGACAGAGCCTTAGAGTTTTATGAGAGAGGAGATTATGTGAATGCTATAAAATCGTTCAATGCTCTTATAAAAAATGAAGATAAAGATGTGGCAGAAAACTCAATATTTTATATGGGAAAGGCATATTATTATATTAATAAATATGATAATGCTAATAAGGTTTTATTATCAGCAATAAAAACTTATCCTAAGTCAAAAAATGTAAAAGAGGCTATATTATATTTGGGAAAAAGTTTTGCAAGTATTGGAGATAAAGATAAGGCAAAGGCATATTATCAAAAAGTTATGTCTATACCTCCTATGGATAGCTTATCACAAGAGGCTAATGACAGCATACAAAAACTTAATTAAGGATAAAAGATGGATAATATATATTCACATACAAAAAAATATGAAGCTGATGATATAATATTTTTGGAATTTGAAACAGGTAATAAATTTTATATGGTTCAAAGCGGTTCTGTAAAAATAACCAAAGTAATAAAAGATGTAGAAAAATTATTAGATATAGTTTACCCTGGAGATTTCTTTGGAGAGATGGCTATACTTGAAGGTACAACAAGAAGTGCTTCTGCTATAGCAAATGAACCTACTACATTGCTTGAATTAACAAAAGAAAACTTCCAAACAATATTAGGAAACAACACAGCTATGGCATTAAAATTATCTAAAATGCTTGCAAAAAGAATATTTGATGCCAAAAGAAGATTATTAATACTTCAATTACCAGAAACTGATTTGAGAGTTTATGATTGCTTATTATTATTGGCTGAACTTCAAAATATACCAAGAGACCATTATTATGACCCTCAAGAATTAAATGCTACTATAGCTGATATAGCTAATTGGTGCGGTATAAATATTAATGATGTACAGAAAGTATTAAATAATTTAATTAAATCTGGTAAAATTGATGTATATACCAATACAATAAAGGTAAGAAACTTAAAAGAAATACAAAGACAAATAGATTTAAAAAGAAAAAAATAATTTTTCTTTTATACTATTCGATAAATTGCTAAAAGATTTTTAGTATATAATAATTCTATATTATTACTCTTGTATTATATTTAAATAAAGGAAATACAGTTATGCTTGAATTTGAACCTATAAGCTTAGATAAACAAAAATTATATAATAAATATTTTTCTATTACTCCAGAACAGTCTGCAGACTATACTTTTATGAACCTATTTGGTCTTAAAGATATATATATGCTTGAATGGGCTTTTACAGAAAAATTAGTATGGATTAGACAGCGCTCGCCGTACACAATATATTGGGCGCCTGTCGGAGATTGGTTTAATACTAATTTTTGTAATGAGATGAGTCCTTGTGAAATATCGAAAGAATCTATAATTAGAATACCTAAAGAATTAGCTTTATTTTGGGAAAAATACACTAAAATAAGTGTTAAAGAAGTGAGAGATGAATGGGAATATTTATATGATGTTGATGAATTAATTAATTTAAGCGGCAAAAAATTTCATAACAAAAAAAACTTATATAATCAATTTATAAAAAATGATTTTGAATATAAAAATATAGATATAGAAAATGAAGAAATGATTAAAGATATATTTGAGTTTGAAAAAAAGTGGGAAATAAATGAAATAGAAAGCAATAATAATAACGAAGAGATAAAAACAGAATGTGAAGCTTTTGACAAAAATAAATTATTAACACATGAAGTTCGTGCTGAGGCAGATATTATGATGATAAATAGTCTTATAAATAATTGGAGAGAAATTGACGGCATAACTGGCGGGGTTATATATATAAATAAAAAAATAGCAGCATACACTATAGCAGATTTTACTATGAGAGATACTATAGTAGTGCATTCTGAGAGAGGAGACAGAGATTATAAAGGAAGCTATCAGGCTATAAATAGACTATTTTTAGAAAACAATAAAAGAGAAGGATATAAGTTTGTAAATAGAGAGCAGGATGTTGGTGATTTAGGACTTAGAAAAGCCAAATTGTCTTATAACCCTGTTAAGTTTGTAGAAAAATATTCTGGATTTTGTACTGGAAAATAAGGAAAATAAATAAACAAGCCCTATAGATTTTTTAACCTATAGGGCTTTATATATATAAATCAAACACATACTTTGTCTAAATAAAGCTCTTTAGCTTTAGAGTACAACTCTGAAGCTTTGTCATAATTACCATTAATAAATTCAATGTTTCCTAAATGGAAATAATCGCTTGATTTTGGAGAATGTTTTATATTATCTAAATATTCTTTTTTGCTTTTTTCTATATTAGGGTAATTATCTTCTAATTTTCTGTTTCTTAAATTTTTTAAAGCTATAGTTTCAGGGCTATCAGCAGGATACATTTCTAAAGCCTGTAAATACATGTTTTCTGCCCTCTTATAATCTTTTAATTCATGCAAACAAACTCCATAATAATGATAATCATTATAATCAGCTAAGTTATTATCAACTAAAACCTCATAAAATTTCATAGCCTCTTTATACTTCTTGTTAGCAAAAAAATAATTAGCCAAAAATACCAAAGCTATTCTATCTCTATTGTCTATTTTTAATATATATTTAGCTGTGTCTACTCCCTTATCCTCTTCTTTTAAAATATTACATAAAGATAAAAACTCATAATAAGGTACAAGATCATCTCCATTATATAAAGCAACACCCTTTTTATAATGTTCAAAAGCCTCTTGCAATTTGCATTCTTTTTTGGAAATAGAGCCTAATATAAAATAAGCTTCAGCTGCCATCCAATATTCTAAGAAAGTATTTAAGAAAACCTTAGCATGCTCATAATCTCCATTATTAAATAAAGTAATAGCTATTTTTAAATAAGATTTCATATCTTCACCATTACTTAATCTAATACTTCTTTTCAATGCCTCTACTGCTTCAGTATTAATTCCTTTCTTCAATAATTCTTCGGCAAGATTACTCAACTTTATAGCTTTAGTATTGATAGACACAGTATTTCTCCTTAAATTATATATTAGTGAAAAGGTCTAGCATAAACTTCGCTAGAAAATTCACTTTCTATATCTCCGCCTTCACCACCTATAGTTGTTACCCTAAAGTAGTAAAGCTTACCATATTCTAAATTATTAATAACATACTCAGTTTGATTGCCATTAACTATAATAGGATTATAATCATTATATATTCCAGATTTAGTGCCGTAATATATTTTATATCCGCTTACATTTTCATGACTTCCTTCCCAATTTAAAACTATAGAATTATTAGCAACAATAGCCTTCAAATTAGTAGGTGCCTGAGGAGTTCTTCCTTCATGATAAACTATCTCAACCTTATTTAATAAAGGACTATATTCCATAGATGAATCACTTTCTAATAATGCTTTGACTTGAATATATTTTATCTTAGGACTCATTATAATATTATTGGTTGAATCTAAAAGTGTCCATTCTATATTGCTGTCTTCTTCAGAGAAATATTCATTAGAAGTTCTATAATAAACATATACTCCTGTAGCATTATTAGTTTTAGCTATGTAATTTATCTCGTCTATAAAAATATTATCATTATTAAATTGCATTACTTTGCTTAATACTTCTCCGTTTGGCAAATATTTTTCTAAATTAAAATCTCTTTTATAGTCAGGACTAAAATAAAAACCATCCATACCGCCTATAAAACCCTGACCTAAATATATTGGTGCAACGCCAATATTACTTGTATCCAATACATACGGAGAACCCATTCTATCTCCTGTACTAGTTAAATAAATAACCTGATCTTCAAGCCCATCTATGTATTTTACTAACTTTCCTGTTTTAGAATCGAAACTAATGCTATGATGTCTCCATTCATTTTCTTTTAAATATTCCCCTTCAGATAAAGTAACATTAGTATATTTTCCATTATACATGAATAAATTATTAAACTGCCAAACTAAACGGCCGTCTATTATATTAGCTCTAATACCAGCATATTTGATAGTATCACCATCTTTATATATAGATGTCTTAGATAATACTTTTGAATTCATTCTCATCTTATATGGATTTAAATAAAACTCTATTGTAAAACTATTTAATAATAAATTATCAAAAAATGAATAACCTTTATTTTCTATCTTAACAAAAGATTTTATGTTTGGAAATAAAATTCCTATTCCCGCATTCGCTCCTTCCATAAACTTTATATCTTTACTATAAGTTATACCAGAATAATTTACTTTGTTCATTATATCTTTTGAAAACAGACTCGATATATTTTTATTATAAGATACACTTCCTGTATTATTTAAACTAAAACTATTAGTTATATTATTAAGACTGCTAGAATATATATTGTTGGTATCTGCAAATATGTTATAGATGCTTTGAGCAGCATTAATATTTAAAGCAAAACTTAGTGTAAAAGCCATAAAAATAGCTATATATCGCATATTTAAACCCATATTAAAATATTACTATATAACTATTCGGATATAATTAATTTTACATTATTAAAAAAATATGTTTTTTATGTTAAACATCTAATACAATTAAATGGCTGTCATCACTATCAAAATTATCGCACATATAGATTTTATGATTATTTTTTTCTATAACTGTATTTACTTTTACTCTATTATGTCCTACAACCTGATTATAATCAAAACATCCATCTTCTTGCAAATCACCAATATCTGCCCATAGTATGCCAGCAAACTTATTCATTCCTCCCCTTCTATAAGAGGCAATATTACAATCTTCTTTGCAATTTGAATAAACCATATTAATGTTTTTTGTTATATCAGTAAAATCTTTAATATCATATTTTTTCTTTATATAGTTAATCCAACCATTTGTAATTCCAGCATGAGTAAATATATAATCTTTTAATACATAAACTACATTAAATATATCTTTATTATCATTAAAAATTTTATTAAGTTCACAAGCATAACTTTTTCTATATCTGCTTGCTGTAGGATATCCAACTATATACTGAAAATCATGATTTCCTATAAGAAGCTCAACTTTAGAATTATTATTTCTTTTAAACTCTATAACATCTTTTAAATTATCAAGAATCTCTTTATCTGTAAAACTAACCCAGCTATCATCACTATAATCACCTAAAAAAACTATCTTATCAAAATTATTATCTTTTAATAAATCTTTCCAGCAAGACTTGCCATGTAAATCCCCAATAGCAGCAACCTTCATATTATATCTGTTATCCCCCAAAAAATGAATAATATTTAAAGTATAATTACATAATAATGAAAAATCAAGCATATTTCCATATAACCATTACATATATAATTTATTGACAGAGTATAATAAAAGATTTATAATCACTAATCAATTAGGAATGTTAATGTATAAAATAAATATAAATAAAAATCTTATAATAGCTATTGGTTTTATTCTAATAATTTCCATTATTTATATAGTGCCATTTGTTACAATAGATATTTATAAACTTACAAACAATTTATATAATTTGGAAATATTTTTTAACAGTGAATTTGTTTTGCTTTTAAAAATATTATTTTCTTTTTTGATACCGATTAGTTTTTTTATATTTAGCTTTTTATTCTCAATCAATAAAATATGCTTAAAATCAATAATTATAACAGCAATAATAATATTTATAATATCAATTTATTTATATAATTTACCGTATGAACTATTAACAAAAATGAGTATATCAAAAGAATATATAAGATTATTAATTCATATATTCTCAGCCAACATGCTTATTATTTTTGCATTGTCTCTTTCATATATTAAATATAATATAAAACAAATATCTAATTTATATGATTTCTACACTATGATAGCTGAAATTATTATATGGGCTTTTTTATTATATTTTATATTATTTGCTATTTTTATATCAATATTTTCTTTAATGAAATTTAATAATAAACTAGACATAAAGAAACTAACTATATTTTTACTAAAAAACAATATGCTCAACTTAAAAATATTTTATAGTATATTTATTATATTAAGCTCTTCTATAATATATTTTGCTTATTCACTATATAATAAAATGACAAACACCAAATTATCAATAACAATATCAAGAACTATAAGTATATTTATATCAATAAGCTCTCTATCATTGATAATATTAAATTTCAAAAACAATGTATTATTATCTCATAAATTATTTTTTTATTTATATATTTTATTTTTAATTTTATTTATAAAAATAATTTTCTTGTTTAGAGCAGATAAAAAATTAGATAAATATGAATATGTTTGTTATATAATATCAAATGCATTTATTATTCTATTTTCTTTATTTCTAATAATAAAAGATGCTTCTAACATGAAATTTTTTATAGTAATTATACTATTTAATGCAATATACAATATAATTTTATCTATAATAAAAAAAAGAGAGTTTCTACTTTATTACAATTTTATTTATATAATTTTATTTACTATTTTGTTATTTACTTGACTTTTAAAATAGTTATATTAAACTATTTAATTGGGAGAGAACAATGAAAAAGGTATTTTTGTTTGTATTATTAATTAGTTCAATATTCTACTATAATCTTAGTGCTGTTAGTTTAAGCTTAGGATTCATAGCTCAATTTGGTATGAGCGGTGCTGTTGCTGATTCATCTTCGATGCTGCCGTCAAGTTTTAGAGATTTTGATATGGGTTATTCTTTTTTAGTTGGAATGAGAAATGATATAACTGACAATACAGCCATATCAATACTTGCAGATATTGGGTATTATCATGATTCTTATGCTTTAAAATATGATATAAATGGAAATAGAGCAACTGAAAATTATCAATTTGATAGTTTTATGATAGGAGGAGTATTTAAGTTTCATTTCTTTTTTATGTCTTTATCTGGAGGCGGCGGAGTGAAAATTCCTATTAGCGGTACTTATCGTTTAGAAAATAGTTCTTTAGAATATGCATATAATAGAAAATATTATCTTGATAGAGGCGATATAAGTGATATTTTTGAAAATGCTTTAATACCGTATGTGAAATTTTCTTTAGATTTCCATATATTAAATTATCTGCTTATAGGACTATATGTTAATTATGATTTCGCTTTAAATTTCAACAACAATGGTTATTTAAGCGATATTAGAATTGCAAATAAGTCTATAAGTTCATTAGATATAGGATTACAATTTGGATATTTTTTCAATTTTATTGGAAACAGGTAGGATATTAATAAATGAATAAATTAGATAATTTTTTGGATATTAGTGAAGAGGTAAAAACTTCCTTAGATGAAAAAAAGGCAGTAGTTGCATTAGAAAGCACAATAATATCGCATGGTATGCCTTATCCTGAAAACATAGAAAGTGCTTTAAATTGTGAAAAAATAATTAGAGAAAATAATGCTGTACCAGCTACTATTGCAATAATAAAAGGCAAAATAAAAATAGGTTTAAACAAAGATGAGCTTGAATATATGGGAAGCACCAAAGATATCATTAAGGCAAGCAGGAGAGATTTACCTGCAATACTTGCTTTAAAAAAAGATGGTGCTACAACCGTAACTACAACTATGATAGCTTCTTCTCTTGCCGGAATAAAAGTATTTGCCACAGGAGGAATTGGCGGAGTTCATAGATATGCACAGGATACTTTTGATATATCGGCAGATCTACAAGAACTTGCTAAGACAAATGTTGCTGTTGTATGTGCGGGTGCTAAATCAATATTAGATTTGGGACTTACTTTAGAATATCTTGAAACTTTTGGGGTACCTGTACTTGGTTATAAAACTTCTAAATTCCCTAATTTTTATACAAGAGACAGCGGTTTTGATGTTGATTATAAAATAGACTCAATAGAAGATATAGCAAATATTCTTCACACAAAATGGTCTTTAGGTTTAGATGGTGGAGTTGTTGTATGCAATCCTATACCTGAAGAATACGAAATGGATAAAAGCTATATAGACAAAGTAATAGAAAATACTGTAAAAGAAGCAAAAGATAAAAATATATCTGGTAAAAAAGTAACTCCTTTTATATTGGCTAAGCTTCATAGTGTAACAGAAAACAAGAGTCTTAAAGCTAATAAAGAGTTAGTTTATAATAATTGCCGTGTGGCTGCTAATATAGCTTATAATTATTCAAACTTACAAAAATAATAAATATATTTTCGGATTTTATTCATATGGAAAGTTTAAATATTAAAGATTTTCTAAATTTTACTTTTTTATCTAATATAGAACTTTCAAAAGATAGTAAAAATTTATTATTTATAAAAAGCAATCAAGATTATGAGAAAAACAACTATATCTCTGATGCTTTTATTTATAATATTGAAAAAAATAAAATATATAAACTCACTTCAGTAAAAGATGCTTCTCTTGTTTCTTGGCTTAATAATGATACAGTAATATTTAAATCATCATTAAGAGATGAAGAATTAAAAATGAAAAAAGATGAAGAGTTTATTGACTATTCTTTGTTTTATTCTATAAATATTAATGGAGGAGAAGCAGAGAGTTTATTTAACATTGAGCTTGAAGTAGTAGATTTATACTCAATAGATGAAAACAATTTTTTAATAAAAGCAATTTATGATATTAATAGAGAGAAAAAAAGAAAAGAAGAAAATTATTTAGAATGGGCAAAAGAAGAAGTTGATTATGAAGTGTTTGATGAAATTCCATTTTGGTTTAATAATGTAGGAATTACAAATAAAAAAAGAGAGAGGCTTTATCATTACAATAAAAAAGAAAACAAATTAACTGCCATTACAGATGAATACAGCAATGTTAATTCTTTTAAATATAAAGATGGAAAAGTAATATGTATTATAAACTCTTTTAAAGACAAAGCTCCTACAACTTCGGAACTTCGCTTATATGATATAAATGACCTTGATAATATAAAAGAAAAAATTATTATAGATTCTAATAAATATGCAATATACTTTGCTGATTTTATAATTGATAATGATAATAAAGAAAAAATTATCTCTGTTATGACAGACATGAAAAAATACGGACTTAATGAAAACAGCAGTTTCTATTTAATAGATGAAAATAATAATATTAATTTTATATATTATTATGATAATGGATTTGGAAATATGATAGGAACAGACTGTTCTTTTGGAGGCGGCAACTATATTAAAGTTTATAAAAATCAAATATATTTTGTAGGAACGGAAAATGAAAATGCTCATATTAAATGCTTGGATTTAAAAGGAAATATAAAAAATATCACTAATAAACAAGGAGCAGTTAATTACTTTGATGTTTCTGATGATAATATATATTTTATAGGTTTTAGAGATTTGAAACTTGAAGAAATATATTGTATTAATAAAGAAACAGAAAAACAATTAACTCATTTCAATGAAGATATTTTAAAAGATAAAAGTTTATCAATACCGGAGAAAGTTTCATTCAAGACTCCTAATAATTTTGAAATAGATGGCTGGGTATTAAAGCCAATAAATTATGATGAAAATAAAAAATATCCTGCAATACTTGATATACATGGCGGGCCAAAAACAGATTATGGAGAAATATTTTTCAATGAAATGCAGGTTTGGGCTAATATGGGTTATTTTGTATTTTTCTGCAATCCTCGAGGAAGCGAAGGAAAAGGAAATGCATTTGCTGATATAAGAAAAATATACGGAACTATAGATTATGAAGACATGATGAAGTTTACGGATATCGTTCTTGATAAATATACCAATATAGATAAAAATAAACTTGGAGTGACAGGCGGTTCTTACGGAGGGTTTATGGTTAATTGGGTAATCGGTCATACTGATAGGTTTAAATGTGCAGTTTCTCAGCGTTCTATATCAAACTGGATAGATGATTTCGGCACTACTGATATAGGTTATTATTTCAATCCTGATGAGTTAGGCGGAGATGTATGGAAGGGTTTTGATAAGTTATGGGAACAGTCTCCATTAAAATATGCTAATAATGCTAAGACTCCTACCCTATTTATACATAGCGAAGAAGATTATAGATGTTATCAAACTCAAGCCTTTCAAATGTTTACCGCTTTGAAATATTATGGTGTTGATTCAAGATTATGCTTATTTAAAGGCGAAAATCATGAACTTTCAAGAAGCGGAAAACCAAAACATAGACTTAGAAGGTTAAAAGAAATTACTGATTGGTTTGAAAAATATTTAAAGTAAATTATATACTTGACAGATTTTTATTTTGATATATATTGTTTTATTAAATTGATTGGGAGATTAAAAACTATGCCTACTTATGAATATAAATGCAAAAAATGCGGACATGAGTTTGAAGAGTTTCAGTCTATTACTGCTGAACCTAAGGCTAAATGTCCTATATGTAAAGGAAGTGCTAAAAGAATAATTTCTTTAAACGCTGGAGTAATATTTAAAGGTTCTGGCTTTTATGTTAATGATTATAAAGGAAAAAATAGTACATCTTCATCTTCTTCAAGCAGTTCAAATAAACCTAAGACAAGCTGCTGAGGAGTTTGATTAATAAGCTTATAGGTTATAAGCTATAAAAATATATAATAAAAAATTAAGTTGTATGCCAAAAAAAATATCTATAATGAATGTATCAGAAGAGGATTTATCTAAATTCTGTATTGAAAATAATTTTCCTAAGTTTCATGCATCTCAAATACTAAATTGGATATATAAAAAATATGCTATCTCTTTTGATGAGATGAGTAATATTCCAAAAGATTTAAGAGCATTATTAGATGAAAATTATTTTATACATAATTCTAAAATAGAATCTATTACAGAAGATGAGTATGGTACAAGAAAATTACTTATATCATTATATGATAAGAAAAAAATAGAATCTGTAATACTCGGCAAAAATGACAGAGTAACTTTTTGTTTATCATCGCAGGTTGGTTGCGGATATGGATGTGCATTCTGTGCTACTGGAAGCATGGGATTATCTCGAAATCTCACTGCTGATGAAATACTTGCTGAGTTTATATTAATGCGTGCTGTTACAAAAAAAGTTAATTCTATAGTTTTTATGGGTATGGGCGAACCTTTGGCTAATACAAAAAATTTATTTAAAGCAATAGATACTATTAACTCCTATAAGGGATTTAATTTAGGAATAAGACATATCACAATATCTACATCAGGAGAAGTTGCTGGGATAAAACAATTAATAGATAGAGATTTAGATTGCAGATTGGCAGTTTCCTTGCATTCACTTAAAAATGAAGTTCGTGATAAAATAATGCCTATAAATAAAAGATACCCTATAGAAAACCTTATAAATATACTTAAAAGATACAGTAAAAATGGTAAAAGAATGATTACTTTTGAGTGGGTTTTAATAAAAGATGTTAATGATTCTGTTAATGATGCTTATAGATTAGTAAATTTAAAAAAAGAGTTTCCTTTTAAAGTAAACATTATACCTATGAATCCAGTAGAGCATGCCCCAGAGCTTCAAAGACCAAATAAAGATATTATATTGAGATTTAAATCTATATTAAAAGATAATGGAATAGAAGTTGTTGAAAGATTCAAACAAGGTCAAGAAATTTTAGCAGGCTGCGGACAGCTTGCTATAAAAAATCAATAATATTATAAAATAATACTTAATTTCTATTTCTATTATTTAGATAATTCATTAGCCTGTCAAAATCAGCATTTAGAACTAAATCTTCTGGGAAATTAATAGCTTCAAGCATGTTCAAAGCCGCTTCATGATTACCTACATTGTACTTTGAATGAGAATCTGAAGTCACTACAATATTTAAATTATATTTTTTACACAATAATGCCACTTCTCTGCAATTTTTATCGCTTCCTTTTCTTACTTTAAAAGAGGCAGAATTTATTTCTATCAGCTTATTGTATTCTTTACAAAGTTTAACTATCTTTTCCATATCAAATACAAATTTGGGATTACCCACATGCCCAAGACAATCAATATAATTATTTTTAATTAAACCAATATATCCATTAGTATGTGATTCCATATTTGAAGGTGTAATACAATCTTCATGATAAGAAGCTATAACAAAATCCAAACATTCAAGCGTATTCTTTCTCAAATCAATATTTCCATCATAATCAATAATATTAGCTTCAGCTCCTTTAAGTACTCTAATTCCGCGTACATATTCAGGTATATTATGCATAGAACCAAAATGTATGGGTTTAGCACCATCACTAGATTTAGGCCCATGATCTGTAATAGCAATAGCTAAAAAATCTCTTTCTTTGGCGGCATTTATAATTTCATCTACAGTACTAAAAGCATGCTGGCTTACTATTGTATGTGTATGCAAATCAGCTATTATTTTCATTTGTTGTAAATCCTTATATATTTTTAGCCATATCTACTATAATATCTTCTACTTTTTGAAGTCCTATATAATCGCTATTAAAACAAGCATGATAATTTCTTGCATCTCCCCATACTCTTCCAGTATAATAATTATAATGTTTAGCTCTTAATTTATCTCTATCTTTAAGGATTTTTTCTACACTGCTGCTATCTAATTTATATTCATTAACTGCCCTATTTATTTTATTTTGCATATCTGAATGTATAAATACATTGATGCAATTTTCAAATTTTTCTAAAACATAATCAGCGCATCTTCCAACTATTACGCAAGAATGTTTACTAGCAATCTCCTTAATAACGTTGCTCTGAGCAAAAAACATAGTATCTTGTAAAGATTCTCCATTACCAAATACCATATTACCAGCATAAGAACCAGATATAGCAAAGTTAAAAAGAGAAGGCGAGGTTAATTTTTGTTCATTTTCTTTAATATAATCTTCTGAAAATCCTGTTTTATCAGAAGCCATTTCAATAATAGCCTTATCATAAAAAGCTATACCTAATTTTTTAGCAACATTTTCTCCTATATATCTTCCTCCGCTTCCAAACTCTCTGCTAATAGTAATAACGATTTTTTTATCCATAAAGATTTCCTCCAATAATTTTTAATCGCTTAGCAAATCAATTCCTACTTTTTTTATTTTTAATAATATATCATCAGTAGGTTTATCTTTTGCTATGATAGGTTCTCTAAATAAAATAATACCATTGTTTTTTGCATCACAAACCCAATCTCTCATCCATTTTCCATCTCCCCAGCTATAAGAGCCAAACAAAAATACTCTTTTATTTTTAAGAACCGGTTTTATATTATTATACATAGGCAAAAACTCGCTCTCTTCTAAAGTTTCAGCCCCCATAGCAGGACAGCCTAAAGCTATTATAGAATACTCCCCAGCTTTATTTTTATCAAAATTATAAGCTTTAAACATGTCTGCTTGATACTTTTGAAGCTCTATAGATTCTTTAAGAGCATTTGCCATAAGCTTAGTATTACCTGTTTTACTCCAGAAAACTATAGCTATTTTTTTATTCATAAATTTATTTTTTTAAATTTTCTTTTGCTTCTTCTATAGATTTTGACGCCTCTTCTAAAGATTTACTTAAAGTATCTTCAGCATTTTTCTTTACATCTTCTATAGTTTCGCCTGCCTTATCCAAGCTATTGTCTATAGCTTCCTCTGCCATATCTAAACTATTGTCTATAGCATCATTAGCAGTATTTAATCCTTCATCTATTTTTTCATCAACATTTTCAAGTAATTTATCAACTTGTTTTTCTATATTTTTTTTATCTTTCTCACAAGAAACAAAAAAGATTAAAGACATAATGGATAATACAAAAAATATTCGTTTCATATAAAAAGTCCTTATCTAAGATATTATAATTATATTAATAATATACTATTTGTCAAGATAATATAACTTTTTAATCTATCCAAACCTGTCCAGTCTGACAAGCCCCTATAAACATTATAGTTATTTTATCATTAGTCATTAATTTACCTAATTCTTCTGATTCAAATTGAAAACCTTCTTTTCCTTGCAAGTAAAAATCTATTGCGAACCAAATTCCATCTTCAATATTTTTTACATTGTTTTCTTTAGTGGCATCTAACAGATATAATACTGGGTCGTTTTTTAAACTGCATCCTATATTAGCTAAAAATACATCAAATTTCACCTTAAAAGCAGTATAAACATCATTAGTGGATATTGGAGAAGTTGGTCTTGTTCTCCATTTTGATTTTAATGACATAGATAAAGGTACAGCCGGCAAAGGATCAGGAATTGATTTATATATAAAATCAGTAAATACTTCTTTTACTTCCTTTGGTGTATGTGGAACCTCAAAAGATAAAGCAGGTATTTGGCTATTAATATGATTTCTGGTTATAGTAATTATTCCATTATTAGTAACAAAATTTGTAATATAAATATAATTAGTTTCCGGATCAGTTATAATATTCTCTGGAGCAAGTATATTAGGACGCTGTTGTTGACACGATGAAATAGACATCATAAAAATAAATAAAATAAAGGCAACACGTATCATAGCTCCCTCCATAACTTTACATACTTATTATAAGTAAATTATAATGCATCTACTTTAAAAGTATGTAAATATTTTAGAAAAAAGCAACCATTATATAATTAAATTTGTGTTAAAATTGATTTCTAAGAAACTAATAAAATATTTTATACAAAATTACATAATACTGTTTTAATGCATCATATTTGAATATTGCTATAATCATCTATATTTCTTACCGTTATTATAGTAATTGTTTTTAATGCATTATATTCTTTTACAAAATATTTTTTTAACAATCTTTTATTTTCTATAAACATAGTTTTTATTTTTTTATCTTGTTTTTTTATGTAGTTCTCTATTTTTAAAGCAATATTAATGTTTTCAACTCTCCAAGCTGATAAAAATTTAATAGGTTTATGTGCCTTAGTATATTTTGCCCCTTTGCCTTTACTATGTTTTATAAACCTCTCTTTTAAATTGTTTGTCACTCCAGTATAATAACTCCCATCTTCACAGAGAAGTATATAAACATAATAAAACTCATTTTCCATTTTTTATGTCTCTTATAATATCATCAACATCAACATATATATCATTATTATATTTTTTAAAAATACTGCATACATTATTATAATCTTCTATTGTATCTACAGTAGTTCTCAATTCTGGCATTCTAAAACTCTCTTCAGCTTCTGGATTTTCTATTTTAAATTTATTAGGATTTCTATAATGATACTGAGTAATATGTTCATGCTCAAAAGAATCATTAGAATTATCATTAGCATATTTTAAAGCCTCATAATTAATAACTTCCACACCGCTGCCATAAGGAAGCAAATCATAATGACTTAAATCTGCATTTGTTTTTATATGATGTTCTATTATAGAATCCAATGCCTTTATACTCACTAATGGATTATCTCCAGTAGCACGCACTATAATATCTCCATTAAACTTTTCTGCAGCTTTCACATATCTATCTAAAACATCTTCTTCGCTTCCTACAAAATAATTGCATTTGAGATTTTCAAATATTTTACTAAACTCATTATAAGATTTCTCTTCTGTAGCAACTATAACATCATTAGCCATTTTAGAACTTCTTAGCCTTTTTATAATAAGCTCAAGCATAGTGCTGCAACCTGCCATAGGTTTTAATGCCTTTCTTGGAAGCCTTGTAGAGCCAACCCTCGAAGCAAGTATAATAATTATCTTTTTCATTTTTTAATTCCTCATTATAAATTAAATAATCACACATCTATAAAAGAGTATCTATTAGAATCATTAATATTACTTATAATAGCTAATAAATTATTATCTCTATCAACTAAAGCTAAATATTTATTTTTTATATTTATATTTTCTATTAATTTTGTGTTTCCAGAGAGTATTTGCTTTATATCTTTTTCATCTTCTATTAAAAGTTTATCAAAGTTTTTAAACATATCAAAAAAAGAAATGATATTATTAGTATTTATATTTTCTAAATTAATAGCGTTATCAATATTATAATCGCCAATAGAAGTTCTTATTAAATCTTTTGTGTAAGCAAGATTATTAGTAAGCTTTCCAATATCTCTTACTATTGCCCTAATATAAGTACCCTTACTCACAGAAGTTTTAATCGTAAAATAAGGATAATCGTATTCTAATAACTCTATATTATTTATAAAAACATTCACGCTATTTAATTGAAACTCTTTATTTTCTCTTGCTAAATCATAAGCCCTTTTGCCGTCAATTTTTTTAGCACTATATATTGGAGGTTTTTGAAAGATACTGCCTAAAAAATTATCCTTTATCAATGTTTCTAATTCATTAAAACTTAGTATATTTTGATTTTGTATTATTTCTAAAGTTTTACCATCAACATCATCAGTATCCCTACTCTCTCCAAAAACGCCTCTTGCAATATATTCTTTATATAAATCATCAAATAAAAAAAATAATTTAGTGTATCTTCCCAAAGCTATTATTAAAACCCCAGAAGCAAAAGGGTCAAGCGTACCGACATGCCCTATTCTTTTTTCTTTTAATATAGGTTTTAATTTTCTTATAACATCAAAAGAAGTAATGCCTTTGGGTTTATTTACTATCAGAAAGCCTTTCATAAACATTTACACTCAGCAACAAACAAATTTAAGTAACTATTATCTGAAGAGAATTAAAATATATATTAATAATATTAGCAGATATGTTTGGAATATCGCTATATCTTTTGTTTGATATATTATTTCCTATAGAAAGCACCAAATCCGAAATGGTATTCATATTATGTCTTAAGGCTTCTATTTGCTGTGCAGATAAATCTAATAATTGAATATTACTTCTATCGAATTCTGTTAATGCATTTTTTACAGCAGAATCTAAAAGCTGATAAACTACTATAAGTCTATTTTCTTCTGTTTCTGTGAGAACTGTGGTATTAAGTCCATATATCTTTGAAAGCTCATTCATTCTATTTGCTGTTTTATATATAGCGTTAATATTATCTACAAACCAATTAATATTATTTCTTTTTCTCATATCTGATAATACATATTTAATATCATGAAGTATAGAATAGCCCGCACTCTCATCTTCTCCGCTTGCTATATAATAATGCGAACGTATTAAAATATCTTGCAAACTATCAAAATCTGTTTTCCATTGAGGGTCTTCACTATTAGCATTATAATATTTTTTTTTGAAAGCATTCCAATCTATTATAAATCTCTCTATACTCTCTTTTCTATTTTGATTATTAATATTCGCAGTATAAAGCAATGTTCTTATATAAGATTTGTCAAGCAATGCCATATCTTCAAGTAAAGTATTTTCTTTTTTACCGCAAGAGATTAATAATACTAAAACAATTAAATATACTCTATTTCTCAATTAAATATTCCCATTCTTTTTTTATTTATTGATTAATATATTAAAATAATGTAATATAAATTATGGAAAAAAACAAGATATATTTTTTAATAATATTATTATTAACAATTGTTTCATGCAAAAAGAATAACATAGAAAAAGGAATACTATATTCTACTGGCTATAGCGATTTAAGTTATGAAGCAAGCAGAGAAAAAGCAATAGAAAATATGTACTATTATATAGCTGAAAAAACTGCTCCAAGCATTAATAGAAACGACTATAATGTTGTAGGCGTATTTTTAAAAGATTCTAATATAATAGACTTTAATAATAAAGAAATAACAAAAATAAAAAATTACAAAAAAAATGATAATTATTATACAGATATAAAAGTGGAAGACTCTTCTATATACACAAACTCTCTGCAGGCTTTAAATAAAATAGTAAGAGAAGGAAAAATAGAAGGCAATATTTTTAGAGCAACTGCCTCTATACAATTAACAGAAAATGCAAAACTAAGTCCTTATACAAGGCAAATGCTTACACAAAATGCATTAAAAAGAGCTTACGAATCTTTATATTATATGTTATTAAAAGAAGGAATAGATGTTAATAAAGTTGTAGAATTAACTAACAATGCTTATATATCAGAAGAGAGCTATAGCGAAAATGAATATAATGTTGTGATAGAAACAGAAATAAATTAGTAATGATTGATTTTTTATGTATATACAATTATAATTATTAGAAACGGAGAATATAAAATGAATAATGTTATAAATGGAATTTTTGGAGCTACTTCTTTGCTTAATGTTGCTATGATAATATGTTGGATAGCTTTATTATTATGTTCTCTAATAGCACTAACAGCAATAGTTGATAGGTTTATTTATTTTAATAAAGTAAAAGCACAAGATGATGCATTAGCACCAAAACTCCATGCTCTAATAAAAGATAATGATATAAAAACAGCAATAGCATTATGTGAAACAAGCAATTCTCCATTATCAAACATAGTATTAGAAGGTTTAAAAAATATAGAAATAATAAAAGAATCAATGATAATGCAGTCAAATAAAGAGCTTCCAAAATTAGAGAGATTTATTTCTACGCTATCTACAATATCAACAGTAGCACCGCTATTAGGACTTCTCGGCACAATACTTGGTATGATAGAATCTTTCGGAGTGATGGCATCTGTTGGAAGCGGTAATCCTATAGCTCTTGCAAGCGGTATAGCAAATGCACTTCTTACAACAGCAGCTGGTCTTGTTATAGCAATACCTACAGTTGTTTTTTATAACTATTTCGTAAATGCTCTAAACTCAAGAATAAGTTTTATGGAAAATGTTTCTAATGAGATTTCAGACTATTTAAGCAAGAAAGATAAATAATTTTATATATACATAAACAACTATATTTTCTCATAGTTTTTTTCTTCAACTTTTTCCCGCCGCAAAAAGTTGCAAAAAATGCAAAATGATTTAATTTTGTACGTTATAAATATATATAAAATATAAGATAATGCTTATATTTTTGTTAAAAATGAAGTTCTTTTGCTTCTTTTATTAATATAGAAGAAGTGTGGCTTTGCCCAATAAATAAAAAACATACAAGAATTTTTAACAAACTTAAAAATTCTTGTATACTTGAACAAAACTATTGAAGATTATTTTCTCTTGCGGTCATTAAGCCCCATCAAATCGCGTACTTCATAAAGTGTCTTTTCAGCTACTTCTGAAGCATTCTTTGCCCCCTCTTTAAGAACATCATAAACATAATCTAAATCATTAGAATATTTATTTATATTTTCTCTTATGGGAGCTAATTCTTTATTAATATTTGCTGCGAGCATTCTCTTACATTGTACGCATCCAATAGAAGCATTTTTACAGCCTTCGCAAACTTCTTTTTGTTCCTCTTCGCTTGAGAAAATTTTATGATAAGAATAAACATTACAAATATCAGGATTACCTTTATCCGTTTTTAATTTTCTATTAGTGTCTGTCATAGCTTTTTGCATTATTAGTTTTTCTGTTTCTTCTGCTGTAAGCGATAATGCTATGTGATTATTTAATGACTTACTCATTTTGTTTACGCCGTCAAGACCTAATATTCTTAACACCTTACCATGATAAGTGTCTGGCTCTTTAAAATATTCTCCAAATCTATTATTAAACTTTCTTACTATCATTCTTGTAAGCTCAACATGCTGTTCTTGGTCTTCACCAACAGGCACTATATCAGGGTGATAAAGTAAAATATCAGCAGCCATTAATGACGGATATGTAAGTAAAGCTGCATTAATATTTTCAACATTCTTTCTTGATTTATCTTTGTACTGTGTCATTCTTTCTAATTCTGCTACAGGTATAATAGAATTAAATATCCAAGCAAGTTCAGTATGAGCCCTCACATCAGACTGCACAAATATAGAACATTTTTTAGGATCAAGTCCTGAAGCTAAATATTCTACAGCAGCATTAATTATTCTTTTTTGCATCTCTTTTACATCATATTCTATAGTAATAGCATGATAATCAACTATACAAAAAAAGCCATAATACTCATCAAGTATATCAGCCCAATTTTTCAAAGCTCCAAGATAGTTACCTATATGAAGCGAACCTGTAGGCTGTATTCCGCTTAACATTATTTTTTTATTATTATTCATAACTATAACTCCAAATATTAATCATTAATATTATTATTCTGCCTTTATATTAGCAACCAAAACACCATTTTGATTTTCTAACTCATTAGCATTTATATAAAATAATCTCTTATCTTCTGTTTCAACTAATAAAGTTTTATTTAAAGGATTCAAATCTTTTATAGAAGCAGGAGTATTATTAAATATTAATTTAGTTCCTACTTTAGGCAAATCCTTTTTAAGAGCACAATAAGCTTTATATTCATGAGCCAAACAGCACATAAGTCTTCCGCATTGTCCTGATATTTTCATTGTATTTAAAAGCATGCTTTGCTCTTTTGCCATTTTTATAGTGATAGTTTCAAACTTGCCGTTTTTTACCCTGCAGCATAATTCTCTGCCGCATATTCCGCATCCTCCTATAGCCCTAGCCTCATCTCTAACTCCAATCTGCCTTAATTCTATGCGTGTCTTAAAATGTGCTGCCAAATCTTTTACAAGCTCCCTAAAGTCAATTCTTTCCTCTGCTATAAACTCAAATAATAATTTTGCCCTATCAAGAAAATAATAAGAGCTAATAAGTTTCAAATCTAAATTATGATTATTAACTTTTTCTTTGCAGATTTTAAAAGCCTCAACAGCATCTTCTTTATTTTTACTATGCTGTTTTAAATCATCTTCTGTTGCTTTTCTTACTATATTAAATATTTTATTTTTTTTAGGTTTTACTATATGAGCTTCATCATCCACCATATCTTTCATCTCTTCAGATATCTCTTCGTCAGTTGTAGTGTCTTCAGACATATTTTCTTGACTGCTATCTTCTACATTGTTACTATTAAATGCTTCCATATCTATATCTTCAAAATTAACAATATATCCCAACTCAATCCCCTCATCAGTCTCTACAATACAAGCATCTTTTATATTTATGTTTTCTATATGTGCATGTTCAAACTTGCCAAAATTGGAATCTCTAAACTTTACATGAGCTACATTTTTTATCATCTATAAACCTCTATTTTTATGTTGTAAGTCAAAAATAAATTATTAAATATTTTATTTTTAAGTTAATATAATTGCAAGTATTATTTATTTAATATTTCATTCTTTAGTTGTAAATATCTTGCAGTATAATAAACACCATTTTGAGCCTCTTTACTTCCATTTCCAAAAGCCCTCTTACTAATTGAAAGTATAGGAGGAGCCTGTATTCTTTTTGAAACACCCATTCCAGTATATTGCTTCCACCATTTCTCTAAATCCTCTATAAACTCAATATCAGTTTTAAAATATTTTTTTAATAATCCTTTTTTACACCCAATCTTCTCTTCCAAAACACCATCAATATACCACCCTAAAACATCTTCAGGTATGACTCTATTCCATGATTCAAACATAGTTTTAAATAAATAATCATGATAATCATATTTTACAGGGTCCCCCTTGCCTTCATCTACAGCCTGTGCAGTTGAAAGCTCAGCACTTGGAACGATATTTATTGTACCCTCTGGAATAACTTCTCTTTTATAAACTTTATCATTAACATATCTTGCAAGTCCATATATTTGATACTTCCATAAATCACCTAAACAAGCAAAAAAACCAGCACTATCTCCATACATAGTAGAATAACCAATAATAGTTTCTGTTTTGTTTGCATTACAGGTAAACACTCCTCCAAAACTTGCAGCTATGGCAGCGAGTATTCTTGAAGAGCGGTCTCTTGCCTGTATGTTTTCTGTAACAAATGATGATACTTTCAAGAAACTTTCTTTTCCATCTCTAATCATAGGAGAAGTTTCAAGTTGTTTTATAGTATAATCAACAGACTCTTGTATAGGCATTACCATATAAGCACAGCCTAAATTATCAGATAAACTCTTTGCAAGGTTTTTTGTTGTATTAGAATTAAACTTGCTAGGCATATTCACAAGTAAAACATTATCAGCACCTAAAGCACTAACATACATTGCAGATGATAATGCAGAATCTATTCCTCCAGACACCCCTATAACTACTCTATTCATTCCAATAGATTTCATAAACTTTCTTATGCCGTAAATAACTGTATCGTATATTAGCTTGTATTCATTTTCTTCTTTTACTGTTATCTCTTCTTTTGCTTTTTTATTATCATCAAACTCTATATAGTATACTTCTTCTTTATATCTATCACCCTTCAAAAGTAGTTTACCTTTTTCATCATATACTCTGCTGCTTCCGTCAAAAGTAAAAACGTTCTTACCATTGTTTTGAATGCCTACATTATTAGCATATATTAATGGCTTATTATATTTTTTTGCTATATCAGAAAACATATTATTCTTTTTTGTTTCATTTTCTAAAACATAAAAAGAACTAGATATATTAATAAACATATCAACATCATCTTTCATTATTTCCATAGGGTTTACATTATAATTTTTATCCCACATATCTTCGCATATAGTTAAGCCTAATTTTATTTTTTGTTTATTAATTTCTATCTCTAATGGTTTTAAATATTTTTTTATGCTAACATCATTTTCTAAAGCTAAATCTTTTAAGCTATAAAAATGTCTGCTGTCATCAAACTCTTTATAATTTGGAAGAAGAGTTTTTATAAAGAAATTATATTCTGTTGTATTATTGTCTATAAGTTTTCCATCTTTTGCTACAAACAATGCATTATATTTTCTCACTCTTCCGTCAAAGTTTTTTTTAGCTTTATCTAAAGCAATATTACCAAAAATAACATATATATCTTTAGAAGCTTTTATTATCTCTTCTCCAAGTCTTTCGCATTCTCTTACAAATGACTCACTCTCCCACATATCTCCAACCATATACCCAGAAACAGAAAGCTCTGGAAAAACAATGATATCTGAATTATTTTCCCTTGCTTCTTCAATATATTTAATCATTTTACTGGCGTTTATCACCGGCATAGAAGGTATTATTTCAAATTGGCTTATAGCTATCTTCATAAGAACACTCCAACTTTTAAAATAAAATTAAATAAATATCGAGTAATATAATATAAGAAAATAAATAATTTGTCAAAATATATGTTGTATGATACAATCTAATTAAATTATAATGAGGCAGTAAAAATGAGAAGAAAAGAGTTTAATTTTAATAATAAAAAAGAAATAGAAAATATGCTAAATACTATAGAATATGGTGTTATGGCATTGCCAGATAAAATACCTTACGCTGTCCCTATAAGTTTTTGCTATAAAGACAATGAAATATATTTTCACGGAGCTCCAAGCGGAAGAAAATACGAAATATTAAAGACTAATCCTAAAATATCTTTTACAGCTTCAAAAACATACTCATATATGCCGTCAACATTCAAAAATAATACTATGACACCAACACAATTTTATTTTTCAATATATATTGAAGGAGAAGTAACTCTAATAGATATAAACGAAGTTGAAAGAAGAAAAAATATATTATATGAATTAGTAAAAAAATATGAAAAAGATAACACTAGTTTGTCAATAGAACACAAAATGTTTGAATATGCTCATAAGCCAATGTTAGTAGGAGTAATAAAAATAGAAAACATCACAGCAAAGGCAAAATTCGGACAAAATATGAGTGATGAAGAAATAAATATATTAATAAAAGACTTAGAAAAAAGAGGCGAAAAAATAGACTTAGAAACAATAGAGATGATGAAAAATGTAAGAAAATAATGAATATCTTATGTAAAGTTTGGAAAAAAACTTGAAATATTTTTTGCTTTGTTGTATAATCAATAAAACTATCTATTGGGTATCTTTTTTATATGAGTAATATAGTAGTAATAACAGCTCCATCGGCAGCTGGTAAAACAACTTTAATAAAAAAATATATGTCAAAACACTCAAATGCAATGTTCAGTGTGTCTCATACAACTAGAAATATTAGAGAAGGTGAAGTTGACGGAAAAGATTACTACTTTATAGATAAAGATACTTTCCAAAAAATGATAGATAATGGCGATTTTATTGAATGGGCTAATGTTCATGATAATTATTATGGCACTTCTTTTAAAGAATTAGAAAAAGCTAATGATGAAAAAGTTATATTAATATTAGATATAGACATACAAGGAGCTTTATTCTTAAAAGAAAAGGGTATACACGCCAATTATATATTTATAGAGCCTCCTTCTATAGATGATTTGAAAGCAAGATTAGAGGCAAGAGGAACTGAATCTGAAGAAAGTATGAAAATTAGAATACAGAATGCTAAAAGAGAATTAGAATATAAAAATAAATTTGATATTATTATAAAAAATGATGAAATTGATGTAGCTTATAAACAATTAGAAGAAGCTATAAATTCAAAATTATAATAAATGGAGTATTTATATATGGGAATAATACCACTAAAAAAACTTATTGAATATAAAGGTAATCGTTATGAACTTAGTAAGGCTATGATAGAACTTGCTAAATCTGGCGAAAAATTATTAAAAGCTGAAACTAAATATAGAAATGGTAAATATATACCTACAGTAATAAAAAATATACTTGATGGTACTATTAAATATGAATACGAAAAAGATACTCAAATGACAGTAGATGAAGAAGCACCTTTCAAACATACTGAGGCTACATATAATGATGCTGAATATGTTACTGATGATGAAGTTGAAGAAACAGAAGAAACTATTATAGAAGATATTGATGACGATGATGAAGAGATAACAGATAGTTATGAGGAAGAAGAAGAAAAGCCAAAAAGAAAAAAAAGAGCTTCTAAAAAATCTGAATAATATTAAATTGTGAAAAAAATAGTTTTTATATCTGGAGCTACTGCTTCTGGAAAAAGTGATTTTGCACATAAACTCATAGATAACTATTTCAATAACGCCGCCATATTATCTATAGACTCTATACAGGTTTATAGATATATGGATATAGGCTCTGCTAAACCATCCAAAGAAGAAATAAAAAAATATAATTATAAAATGATAGATCTAATTGAGCCTTCAGTTAATTTTAATGTCAATGATTATCTTGATATATTAAAAAATACTGTTGACAACATAGATAATACACCTATATTTGGAGTTGGAGGCACTGGTTTTTATATTGATTCTATAAAATATGGGCTTTTTGAAGAAGAAAATGAGGATAAAGAAAAAGCTTTCAAAATAAGAAAAGAGCTTTATGAGAAAATAGAAAAAGATGGATTAGAAAGTCTGTATTTGGATTTACTTAATATAGATAAAGAAGCTGCTTTAACTATAGACAGATTTAATTCAAGAAGAGTTGTTCGTGCTTTGGAAGTTTATTATAATACTGGAAAAAAGTTTTCTGAATTAAAAAAGCAGAGAAAAAGAAAATTAGATATTGAATATATTAGCTATATTATAGATATTGAAAGAGAAGAGCTTTATAATAATATTAATAAAAGAGTTGATAATATGTTTGATAAAGGGCTTCTTGATGAGGTAAAATATATTATTAATAATTACAATGTTGATAAAACAAACACTTCAATACAAGCTATAGGCTATAAAGAATGTTATGATTATATAGTTAATAATGCTATGAGTTTAGATGAGCTTAAAGAATTAATAAAGAAAAACACACGCAACTTTGCCAAAAGACAGCTAACTTGGTTTAGAAAAGATGAAAAATTAGAAAACATAAAAAGAATAAAACCAACAGATATAGAAAATACCGCAAAAGAGATAATGGATTTTTATAAGCAATGAAAAAAATAATTTATAAATTGATAATAATTATATTAGGCTTATTTGCTGTAATTAGTGGACTCATAACAATAGACAAAAAAATAGATACAGAAACATTGTATTATTTTACCTATCAAAGCAATATTTTAGTGATAATTTATTTTATTATAGATATAGTGTATTTAATAAAAAAGCAAAAAACATTTATGCCAAGATTAAAAGGCACCATAACAATGTCTATCACAGTTACATTTTTAATATATCACTTTTTACTCAGCGGAGGCTACGAGAGCATAACAGATATTATAAGAAGCACAATACTTCATTATATAGTGCCAATTATGACTATAGTTGATTATATTTTATTTGACAAAAAAGGAATATATAAAAATATTGACCCTATACTATGGCTTATCATACCTCTCATTTACTTTTTGTTTATATTTATAAGAGCAAAACTTGGAGGCGAATTATCCAACGGAAGTTATTATCCGTACTTCTTTATAGATATAAACAAATACGGAGTAAAAACTGTATTAAAAAATGCATTCTTTATTACTATAGCTTTTACAATATTAGGATATATTGAACTTTTTATAGATAGAATAATATTAAAACTATCAAAAAAATAATAATCACATATTTTTTACTAATTCATTTATTTTTAATACATCTCTCCACAAATCTTCAACCTTATCAAGTTCAAATATAGTATTAGAATCTGAAAGACTTTCTTTAGGATTAGGATGCACTTCCATAAATACTCCGTCAATAGATAAAGCAACAGCAGATTTTAATAAAGCAGGGATAAACTCTCTAGCCCCTCCCGAAACACCATTAGCAGCAGAAGGCATCTGCAAAGAATGTGTAGCATCATAAACAACAGGAGCATAATCTTTCATTATTTCCATATTCTTCATATCAACAACTAAATTGCCGTATCCAAACATAGTACCCCTTTCACATAGTAAAAACCTTTTTTCTTCTATTGCATCGATACATTTATCTGCTATATACTTACAATCATATCCGCTTATAAACTGACCTTTTTTTACATTAATAGCCTTTTTAGTTTCGCAAGCAGCCCTAAGCATATCAGTCTGTCTGCATAAAAATGCAGGTATCTGAAGAAAATCAACATACTTAGCAGCAACTTCAGCCTCTGTAGGCACATGTATATCTGTGATAGTTAAAAGTCCAAGCTCTTTTCCTATGTTTTGTAATATCTCAAGCCCCTCTTTCATTCCTAATCCTCTATAAGAAGATAAAGAAGTTCTATTAGCTTTGTCATAACTTGCTTTAAATATTAATTGTATATTGAGTCTATCTTTTATCTCTTTTAATTTTTTAGCGATATTCATAGTCATCTCTTCACTTTCTATAACGCAAGGGCCTGCTATAAATATTAATTCTTTGTTTTTATTTGTAATGCCTTTATAATCAAAAGTCATATTTTTTAATCCTTTTTTTAAATTATATATAAATAATACATTAATAATAATTAAAGTCAATTATTAAATATATGAGTAGTAATTTTTATCATTTAGAGTTATTATATATTAAAAATTTTATATTTTGTAATTTTTTATTGTTCTTTTTCCCGCCGCAAAAAGAACCAAAAAGTGCAAGTAAATTGGAATAGTAAAATCATAATAATTATGCTTTATATATAAGATAAATTCTATATTTTCATTAAAAATTGGCGGGTAAAGCAATAGATAATATGAACTTTACTTTTGACAAAATATAATTATTTAGGTATTTAAATAACAAATAAACACAAGGACTTAACTAATATGGGACAAACTTCTGTAAAAGATATAATAAAAATAGCTAAAGAAACTAATTCAAAATATCTATTCAACGCCACTGATGAAAATAAAAACTTAGAAATATCCACAGACAGCAGAGAAGACTTTAATGAAAATAAATTGTTCTTAGCTATAAAAGGCGATAAGTTTAACGGCAATGATTTTGCTTTAGATACATACAATAAAGGATGCAGATTTTTTATACTTTCAGAAAATATTAATATGCCAAAAGATGCTAATGTGGTTTATACTGATGATAGTGTATTATTTTTTATAAAGTTAGCGAGAGAATATAGAAGAAGGTTCAATATAAAAGTAGTATCAATCACAGGAAGCTGCGGAAAAACTACTACAAAAGAATTAACAGCGTTATTTTTAAGCACAAAATATAAAACATTAAAAACAGAAGGCAATTTTAATAATGAAATAGGAGTGCCAAAAACAATATTTAATTTAGATGACAGTTATGAGATGGCAGTAATAGAAGCTGGAATGAATCATAAAAATGAACTCTTAAGAATATCTGAGGCAATAGAAGCTGATACTGTTATAATTAATAATGTTGAGCCTGTGCATATTGCTTTTTTGGGCTCTTTAGAAAATATAGCTCTTGCTAAAAGTGAATTATTTAACAATGCAAAAGAAAATGCTATTATAAATAAAAACACAAACAAAGTAGATATATTATTAAGCGAAGCAAAAAACAAAAAAATAAAAAACATCATAGAGGCAGATATAAAAGAAATAAAAAAGATAGATGATAATAGTTTTGTTTATAAGAATGTAACATTTAATCATAATTTAATTGGGGATTTTAATTTACAAAATATATTAATGGCTTTAAAAACAGCAGAACTCTATAACGTAGATTTAGAAGAATGTGCAAAAGCTTTAACTAATTATCAAAATCAAAAAAACAGAATGCAGATAATAAAAATAAATAACTGCTCTATCATAAATGACTGCTACAATTCAAACCCTACAGCATTAAAAAATATGCTTATATATTTATCTAAAAGAGAAGAAAAAAGAAAAATAGCAATTATTGGTGATATGCTTGAAACAGAAACTGAAAACTTTTCTTTTCATAAAGATATAGGAACATTTATAAACTCATTAAAAAACATAGATGAAGTTATTACAGTTGGAGATAATTCAGAAAAAATAGATAATGAGGTTACATGCACTAAAATGCATTTTAAAAAAGTAGAAGATAGTATAAACACTATAATTGATATTATAAAAAACACTAATGAAGAGACAGCAATTTTAATAAAAGCTTCATTAGGTATGCGTTTTAATATGATAATAGAAGCAATAAATAATATATAATATTTTATTACATGCCAAACATACCAAGTATTGAAACTAATAGATAGTCTGTTATAAGTATTAGCATAAAACTATAAACCACGCTAATAGTAGTAGCCTTACCAACACCTTCAGCTCCGCCATTAGTTCTAAATCCATAGAAACAGGAAATCAAAATAACTTCAGCACCAAAAATAGTAGATTTTATTAAACTTCCAATAAAGTCTCCAAGTGAAATAACGGCAATAGCTCTGTCAAAATAAATAGCAGGGTCATTATGAAGCACAAATACAGTTACTAAAGCCCCGCCAAGCACCCCTATTATATCGGCAGAAACAGTAAGCATAGGTAAAGATATAACAGCCGCCCAAAATCTTGGCACAGCAACATATTCTATTGGGTTGGTATACAATGTTTTTAAAGCGTCCAATTGCTCGCTTACCTGCATAGTACCAATCTCAGCAGTAACAGAACTGCCTACCCTACCCGCAAATATTAAAGCAAGAAGCATAGGAGATAATTCCTTAACCATAGCCTTACCAACCATAGAACCAACGAACTGCGATATGCCTTTCAATACACTATCCAAAACCACCGCTATCTGAAGCGACATTACCATTCCCGTACAAAGCACCGTTACAGCAGCAACAATAAAAGATTCTACTCCCATTCTTACTATTTGATCAGTTAAAAGTTTAAAAGAAAAACTCGGTCTAAAAGTATATTTAAATATTTGCATTAATAAAGAAGCAAATTCACCTAATGTATCAAGTAAAATGATTATTTTGTTCTTTATGCCCTTTCTAACTTCTATCTTAACATCAAATAATTCCATAGGTAAAAGTCCTTATTTTAATTATTAACATTAATATTTTCAAATCTTGTCTGGTCAGCAATAAAATTAAGCGGCAATCCTTCAAGTATAGCACCATTTCTATGTTTTGCAAGTATAACTTCAACTTGATTATTTTTTTCATCTATCACTTCTTCATCTTTATCTTCTTTATTTGCTTTTTGCCTATGAAGAAACATAACAATATCAGCATCTTGCTCTATAGAACCAGATTCACGTAAATCAGAAAGCCTTGGTTTATCTTGTCTTTGTTCAACTGCTCTCGATAACTGTGCTAATGCTATAACTGGTACATTCAATTCTTTTGCTAATGCTTTAAGCCCTCTTGATATATCTGCTATTTCTTGTTCTCTTGTGCCGTTTCTTCTTGTATTGGCATTAGAATGAATGAGCTGTAAATAATCAACAACTATTAATTTTAAATCTATTGGTTTTCCCGTGGTTTTAGCAATTTCAGCAAATTTATATTTCATCTGCCTAGCCTTACCTCTTATCTCCATAATGGTTAATTGGCTAGAATCATCTATTAACAAATTAGCCTGTGATAAACTATTGAAAGTCTGACCTAATTTAGTCCATTCTGGTTTCTCTAAATCTCCAGACCTTACACGAGACAAACTAATTCTTGCCTTGCTTGCAATAAGTCTCTCTACAAGCTGCATACTGCTCATTTCTAAAGAGAAAAAACCAATTCCATAATTCATAGATTCAATATTAGTTATAACATGTTCAACTATATTTAGAGCAAAGCTGGTTTTACCAACAGAAGGACGTGCTGCAAGTATGATTAAATCTGATGGCTGGAAACCATGAGTAACCTTATCAAGACCAATAAAACCAGAAGGCACTCCTGTAACAGTACCTTTATGTTTTTTTCTGTTTTCTATAGTGGTTAATGCTTCATAAAGTAAATCTCTTATATGTATAAAATCATTATCAAGTCTTCTTTGAGTAACTTCAAATATTCTTTTTTCTGCAAAATCGGCTATTTCTTTTGTTTCAGAGTCTTTAGCTTCATAAGCTGAGTTTTGTATGTCTTGAGTTGCAGTTATCAAATCTCTCAATAAAGATTTTTCTGCTATAATTTCTGCATAATATTTGGCATTTTGATGAAAAGGACTTCCGTCTATTATTTTCATCAAATATACTTCATCATTTTGAATTATTTTGTCAAAAAGTCCGTTTTCTTTGAGATATCTTAAAATAGTTTCAGCATTAACTGCAATCCCCCTATTATGCATTTCAAGTATGCATTCATAGAGTAATCTGTTTCTTTCACTATAAAAATCTTTTGATACTATTTTGGAAATTGCTGCAGATATAGCCTGAGAGTTTTGAAGCATTGCTCCAAGTAGAGACTCTTCAGCCTCTATGGAGCATGGAGTATTATTCATTAATTATTTTCTTCTGTTGTATTAGCAGTTTCAGTATTTTCTGTATTAGCTTCAACATTATTAACGCTATCAATGTTGTCAATATTAACAACTTTAATTTTGATATTAGCATTAACGCTATGATATAATTTTATTTCAACATCATATTCGCCAAGTTCTTTAATATGTTTTTCCATATGAACATCGCGTTTATTGATATCTATTTCTTTTTCTTTTAAAGCATCAACTATTGTCTGCTGACTAACAGAACCATATAGTTTACCATTATCAGCAACTTTAGCAGGTATTATTACGCTTATATCAACAATTTTTCCCTTAAGTATTTCTGCTTCCATTTTTCTTTTAGCTCTTTTTTTCTCTAAGCTTTTTTGCATTTGAGCTAAAGTTTTTAAGTTAGCAGCATTTTTTACAACAGCTATACCTCTTGGAATAAGAAAATTTCTTGCATAACCGTTTTTTACTTTACATATATCTCCTTCATAGCCAAGTGATATAAAATCTTTCTTTAAGATAATTTCCATTGGTAAAACTCCCTATCATTTACTATATTTATACACATTCTATAACTTTTAGTCTATTAATTATAACATATTATAAATATTATATCAATACTTTACATATTATTTAATTGTTTAGAATTTATTTATTCTAATTTACAAATATTGCTAAATCCCGCAACAGGAATTCCTAATCCCCTTATAAGCCTAGCCCAATAATTAACTTGTGCCGCTGTTGAAGCTAATATTAATATAGCCCTTTCAGAATATTCTTCTTTTACTTTGTTTATTAATTCTTCTGATATTGTTATAGGAGTTTTTGTTATGGCGGATATATATTTTAATGCTATTTTCTCTTTTTTTGATAAAGATGGGCAATTATCTACATCTTTATTTTGTAAAGCTTTTATTTCTTCATCTGTTACATTTTCTTTGTCATACTCAAAACTATTCATATCAATACAAAAAGGACAAGATACATCTATAGAAATTTGTATTCTTATGAGCTTTAATAATCTTTTAGGTACTTCCTTATCATCATGTGTTATTAGAGATTCCATTATGCCAGAACTAATAGCCGTTTTTGGATTCCAAGCTAAAACCTTTGCAAGGAGTAAATCTTTTTTTACCTTTTTGCTTGCTATCCATATTGGAAACCTTAAAAAAAATGGTATTCTTTTAGGAGGATTAATATATGCTTTATCTTGAGATTCAAAATAATTATTTTTATCTTTAATATTAAATTTAAACATCATCTATTCCTTAATAAAAAATTATCCTAAAAATATTAAATCTATATATACTTCTCTATTAATATTAAATGTTTTTTTTAAAATATCTCTATACATTTCAAGCTGTGCTATATATTTCTCTTCTTTTTCTTTAGAATATTTTGTAGTTTTATAATCTAAAACAAAATATTCATCGTTTGTGTTTTTTGTAATTATATCTATTTTAGCATTAGTAATTTGCGGTATATTTTCAACTAATTTTCTATTTTGAAACTTATGCTCCCTTGAAACAATTAGCTCTTTTTCGTTTATAATATTTATTATATGCTTATTGTTTAAGAAGTTTATAAAATATTTATCAAGCTTATTTTTTAAGTCTTTTTCATCATAATGTTTATTTTGTTTTATAGCATAATCTTTTATTTTTTCTATATAATTATCTTTACTTATTTTATATTCATCGAAATCAAAATGCTCAAGCAAGTCATGCATCAAAGTACCCATATCTATTGCTTTTATTGTTTCAAAATTTTCCAAATCAAAGTTTTTATCATCATCTAAAGATATAGAAATATTTTTATTTAATAATCTGCTAATAACATTTTTATCAAATTCTGTTTCAAACACCTCTGAAGGATTAACATACTTTATTTTTTCTATTTTTTCTTCTATAGCGTTATTTATATTTATAGAATCTATTTTTTTATTTATTTTCTCTAAATTCTTAATATATAATTCATTTAAATCATAATTAGTATTTTTTGATATACCATAAGAATAATAATCCATAAACTCATTGGTATTATCATCAATATGAATTAAATCATCTGTTGTATCTATCTGATTTTCTATATCAAAATGATGATAAGACTCTACATAATTTCTATAAGATTTAGGCTTATCAAATTTTTTATATCTATCCTCACCAGATATTATCAATCTTTCTTTTGCCCTTGTTAAAGCAACATACAATAATCTTTTTTTCTCAGATTTATCTGCCAAAGAATTATAATCATCATCTTTGGAAAAGAATTTCAATTTTTCTTCCAATTCTCCATGTATAGGGACCTCTATGTACGGAAATTTTTCAACAAAGTCAAATATTTCATTAGGAACATTCCTATAGTATCCAGCACCAGCTAAAAATACATTATTGAACTCTAATCCCTTTGATTTATGTATAGTCATTATTCGTATAGCATCAACTGATAATTTTGGTATTGTAGCATAAGAAATATCCTTAGCATTCATATCCAAACTGATAACAAAATCATAAATATTAACACCTGCCCTATTTTCAAAGTCATAAGCTAATTTCTTTAATTTTTCTATGTTAGCATAGGATATTTCAGCATCTTCTTTTAGCATTAAATAATTATAATAATTTGTATCTACGCATATTGTTTCTATTGCATCATAAGAAGACATTGTGCTAATTTTTAATTCTATATTATTTAATAGCTCTTTTGCTTTTTTTAATTCATCATAATATTTTTTATTCTTTGCTATTTCCAAAGTTTTTTCTTTGCAATCATTTAATGAAAAATAATCATATAAATTATAATTGTCATTTAGTTTTAAATCTATTGAAAAATCATATAAATCTATAATTTTTATATCAAATAATTCGGACATTAGTAAATTTTGTAATAATGAATAATCTTTTAAAACTAAATATTTAAGACATATTATTAAATTAGATATTTCAACTCTCTCATAAAATCCATTTCCTCCATCAACATAATAAGGTATTTTTTCTTCTGCAAATACTGATAAGTAAATATTTAATCTGCTAAATGTTTGAAGGAGTATTGCAGTATTTTTATAATCATTTTTTAGATTTGTTTTTATAAATTTAGCTATGGCATAAGCTTCTAATATGGTTTTAGAATCTGTGTTTAATTTGACATCATCTGAAATATTATTATCATTAAATGCCAATAAAGATACTAATTTATTTCTTGTATCATCATTTTGTTTTGAAATTAAATTATCATCTTTTGTGTATTTTATACTATCATCTTTAAATATTATGTTTGCAAAAATATCATTAAAGAAGTTTATAAGCATTTTTTTACTTCTATAATTATCTTGCAAATATCTTACATAATCTCTAAAAATATCTTGAGCATTTGTAAATACATTTAAATCAGCATTTCTAAATCTATATATGGATTGTTTTCTATCTCCAACTATAAGTATCTTTTTATCTTTTATAGCAGTTTCTTTTGTAATTTCTCTATTTCCAAATACTATTAAATTTATAAAAGAAAATTGAAGTTTACTTGTATCTTGAGCTTCATCTAATATCACAGTATTAATATTATTTCTTATCTCTTTATTTATTGATTCATTTTCTAACGCTTCTATTGCCTTTGATATCATATCTTCATGAGAATATACTCCCATTTGTCTTTTAGTGTTTTCTAATTTGTTATAGGCTTCTTTTATAAAATTAATAAGTTTCTTATATATATCTTTATTTCTTTGTATTTTTATATACTTTTCAAAATTTGGTATTAAACTATCTTTTAATTCATCAAAAGCAGTTTTAAAATCTATATGATTAGTTTTTCCAAGTTTTCTATTATTTTTTACTATACTTAATGATTTTAATATATTATCATACAAATCATCGTTTTCTATGTTTTTAATATCTTTTAATTTTTTTATAATATCTATTGAATCATTAATAGAATCTATTATGTTTTTTATAATAACACCTTCATTCTTTTCAGGTTTATTATCTATTAAATAATTTATAGTTTTAAACATCTTATTATAAGCATTATCATAAAGTTCTATCTCTAAAATCTTATTAGCTTCTTCTTCAAATGTTTTTATATTTTCTAACCTTGGTTTTATTTTTATTAAAAAATTAAATATATCTTTTATGAATTTTGCTTTCGATTCATCTGTGAATATTCTGTAAGTATTTCTAATATCTTCTGAATATTTACTATCATTTAATAATTGTAAGATTTCATTATAAATTACTTCATAAAAATCATTATTCTCTTCAAGTATTGTTATTTTTGGAGGTATATTAAGATAAATAGAATATTCTTTAACAATTGAATTAGCAAATGAATGTATAGTAGATATTTTGGCATTGGTTAATATTTCTTTATAAATATTTTTCCAATATTCTGCATCTTTATTTTCATTAATCTTTTCTCTAATTTTTCTTCTTATTCTAATTAACATTTCATTAGCAGCTGCTTTTGTAAAAGTAATAACAACTATATTAGAAACTTTTTGCTTTTTATTTTCTAATAATTGCAAATATGCTTCTGTAATAGTTGTTGTTTTACCAGTTCCAGCGGATGCACTAACAAAACAAATGCCTTTATTCAAAAATAAATCTATTATTTCTTTTTGTTTATCATTAAGTTTCATAACTTAAATATCATAACATAAATATAAATAATTAAAACATTCGATTAATATTTTAATTATATAAAAGTTGAAAAACAATGAGAAATTATGTATAATTTATTATAGTGTGTTTTTATATAACACTAAATTAAATACTAAACTATTAAATATGCATAAAATACTATTCTTTGATAATAATAACAAAATAATTAATATATCCAACAATATTAAAGAAAATAATAAAAATATATTATATAAATTTGCAAAATATATTAAAGAGCAAAATGACAATATAGCTAATATAACAGAAGAAAATGATAAAATAATAATAGATAATAATGATATATTTCAATATGAACTATTTTTTGATATAGAAAATAATATAAATATAAAAATAATTAAACATAAAGATAAAATGGCTTTTAATAATTTTAAATATTTAGAAGAAGAATTTTATAATTACACAAACGGTATTAATATAATAGAAGCACAAAAAATTATAAAAAAGATTAATGAATCAATCAAAGATAATATGTGGTTAGATTTTATGATTAATGATTATAAATCAGACTTACATATAGTAGGAAGCAATGATTTATTTTGTTATCATGATGTAGAAATAATATTTAAAAATGTTTTATTTATAGAGTGTGCTACACATTTTAATGCCTGCCCTTCAGAGTATGATGTTTTCAGGGTAGATGAAAATTATAAAGATTCTAATATAAAAATAAATATACATACAGATAATAAAACATTTTATATAATATGCGAAGGTATAGATTTTAATAATAAGATGGTAAGATATGATTATAACTACAACTCTCTATATTCCGCTGATAAAGAAAATATAATAAAAAAATATGGACTAATAAAAGAAAATGATAAATGGTATCAAGAGAAAGAAAACTCACATAAAGCATTAATTTTTACAGATAAGTTTTTTAACACTAATGATACTATTGGAATAATATTTAGAATATATAAATTATGTTTTGCTAAGGTAAAATATTTTAGAACATTTTATTATAAGTTTGAGTATTATAAATATGATTATAAAAAGGGATTTGTAGAAACAGAGTTATGGGATGTAGAGTTTTTTAAGCATATAGATTCTGGTTTAATGATAGATTTAAGATATTTGCAGTCTATTACTGTTTATGAAGAGTTTGTTAAGTTTTGTAATGAACTTGATAATTATTCAAAATAAAAAAATAATATTGAAAACATAAAAAAATAATATATAATATTTTAAAATTTAAAAAATAGGAATATAAATGAAAGCAATAATAATAATACCTACTTACAATGAAAAAGATAATATAGAGAAAATGATTAATACTGTATTGGCACTTCCAGAATATATAGAAATATTAGTAGTTGATGATAATAGCCCAGATGGTACAGCAAATATTGTTGAGAAATATTTAGATAACAACAGAGTTCATTTATTAAAAAGAGAAAAAAAAGAAGGACTTGGACCTGCTTATATAGCTGGGTTTAAACATTCTTTCCAGTATAATCCGGATTATGTTATAGAGATGGATGCTGATTTTTCTCATGACCCTAATTTTGTTGTTAAATTTGTTGATAGAATGGAAAAAGAGAATTTGGATTTAGTGATAGGTTCAAGATATTGTAATGGTATTAGTGTAGTTAATTGGCCTTTAAGAAGATTATTTTTATCATATTATGGAAACAGATATGCTTCATTTATATTAGGTTCAAAGATAATGGATATTACTGGCGGATTTAAATGCTTTAGAGTATCTGTATTAAAAACTATGAACTTCGACAATATTTTATCTGCTGGATATTCTTTCCAAATAGAGATGAATTATTCTTTTGAAAGCACTGGTAAAAAAGTATCAGAAGAGCCTATAATATTTTATGAAAGAAGAAGCGGTCAATCAAAAATGTCTAAAAACATAATAGCAGAAGCATTGTTTAGAGTGATTCGTTTAAGATTTAGAAATAAATCAAAATATTTTAATAAATAATTATATATTAATCTATTTTAGCACCTATACTTTTAAACTGTTCCAAAAAGTTAAAAGAAGATTTATTAATAGACTCAGCATCATCTATAACAATATCATTATTAGATACAGTAGAAGCAATACTTAAAGCCATAGCTATACGATGATCATTATGAGAGGTGGTGCTTCCTCCTTCTAATTTTTCAACACCCTCTATATAGATTTCATCATCTGTAACTTCTATTTTTGCCCCTATTTTAGTAAAACTATCTTTTAAATCATTAATCCTATCGCTTTCTTTGTATCTTAAACGGCTTGCATTATATAGTTTTGTAGTTCCTTTAGCAGTAGAAGCTAATGCCGTAATTATTGGAGCTAAATCTGGTATATCTGATACATCTATATCCATAGCATGAAGTTTTCCTGTTTTTTTAACTGTAATAGAACCATCTTCATTACAATTAATAGAAGCTCCCATAAACTTTAATATATTTAGTATCTCTTTATCACCCTGTATAGAATATTTATTTAATCCGTAAAGAGTAACCTCTCCGCCCAAAGCACCAGCAGCAGCAAAAAAAGCAGCATGAGACCAATCGGACTCTATTTCATAGTTAAGAGCTGAATATTCTTGAGAGCCATATATTTCTATGAGTGAGTTTTCCATATTTTTTGATATTTCTATCTTAGCCTCTTTCAATGTCTTTAATGTCATAAATACATAAGGAGATGATTCTAATTCGCCTTCAATTATAATTTTAGAATTACCCTCAAGCAAAGGAGCAGCAAACAATAAACCGCTTATAAATTGACTGCTAATATTGCCTTTTATTGTAAAATCTCCGCTTTTTAATTGACCTTTTATTGTAAGAGAGTCTTCTTTTTTATCAAAAAATAAACCTTGTGCTTGCCATATTTGTTCATATACTGATATAGGTCTAGAAAATAATTTTTTTGAACCAACAAAAGTTGTATTGATATTAAGAGCTGACATTATAGGAATAAGAAGCCTTAAACTAGTACCAGACTCTTTAACATCCACTACTATATCATTAATAGAATTATCTTTTTTAGGAATTACCCTCAAATAATCTAACTCTGGAACTAAATCTGCAAAATTAGAAACAGCATTTTTTGTTACTTCTATATCATCACCCACATTTTTCATCCAAGGTTTTAATATGCTTATATCTTTAGAAAGAGCAGCAGCTATTAAAGCCCTATGAGCATCACTTTTACTTATTTGTATATATACAGAACCATAAATATCATAAGAAGGTTTTACTACTAAAGACATACGAATCTCCAAAAACAATTATTGCAAAATAGAATCAATAAACTCTTCAGCATTAAACTCTCTAAAATCTTCTACCTTCTCACCAAATCCTCCATAGTATATAGGAAGCGATAAATAATGAGCCACACTTATAGCAACTCCGCCCTTAGCAGAACTATCCAATTTTGAAACAATAGCTCCTTGTATATTTAAAGCATTAGTAAATACTTTAGCCTGCTCTATACCATTATGCCCAACATTAGCATCCAACACAAGTATAGGCACAAAATTAAACTCGCTAAATCTCTCTGTAGCTATTTTTTTCATCTTTTCTAATTGTTTAACTAAATTATCTTGATTATGAAATCTACCAGCCGTATCAACTATTACTATATCAGCATTTGTTGCTTTAGCCTTATCTAAAGCAGAAAATAATACGCTAGCGGGGTCGCCTGCCTGCTGACCTTTAACTATAGTTACAGATAATCTATTAGCCCATTCTTCAAGCTGTTCTATAGCGGCTGCCCTAAATGTGTCTGATGCTGCTAATATTATTTTATGATTTTGTTTTAATATATTTGCTAGTTTTGCAATTGAAGTAGTTTTGCCTACTCCATTAACTCCTACTATAAATAATATATTCTTTTCTTTTAATTCTATTTTTTTATTTATAAACTTTGATATTAAAATCTCTCTTAAATGCTTTTTTACTTCTGATGAATCTTTTATATTTTCTTTTTCTACAATTTCTCTTAATTTTGAAATAATATCTTTTGTAGTTTCAACTCCTGCATCTGCTGTTATAAGCATATTCTCTAAACTTGCAAAAAACTCATCATTAATTGATGACTTATTAAATAATGATGATAGAGAAAATTTTGATTTTGAAGTTGTTAAAGATACTTGAGGTTTTTTAGATTTATTTTTTAATACTAATAATATTATTAAAGCCAAAATAACAACAATGGCTATTATTATATATAATAAATAATTTTGCATCTATTTGTTCTCCACTAAAAAATTATTAGAGATATTATATAAAGTATTAATATTTTTTCAAGTTATGTAATTTTCTAATATAGTGTATTTTACTAAAAGAGAATGCAAAAGTTTTAGTTTACATAATAAAATTATAGTTTATAATAATTAACAATAATTTAGATAATGGAAAACAATAATGATAAAAAAGTTAGTAATACTCTATATCCTAATAATAAACATATCATACGCACTTACAGAAAATGAAAATAAAATGATTAATGCTGTAAAAATAGGCGACATAAAAACTATACAAAATATGCTAAGTCAAAATGTTAATCCAAACATAAAAGATGAAAGAGGATTTTATTTAATACATATAGCAACAGAAAATAATCAAACCGATTCTATAAAAACATTAAAAAACTCTCCATATTTAGATTTAAATAAATTACTAGATAAAAATACAAAAATTATAAAAAGCAATGAAACTATAGATGCTTCATATTTCTCTGCTATGGATATTGCTGCAATATACAACAATTTTGAAACATTAAAACTATTAATAGATTATGGAGCTAATATTAACTTTAAAATGATAGAAAAACCAAGAAGTGAATTTGTAGCTTCAAGATATTCTAACTCAAAAATATTAAAAGCATATTTGGATAAAAACATCTACTTACTTATGAATAGCGAAGATGTTATATCAATAATGAAAGCAGCTATTTTTGGTGATAATGTAGAAAATATAAATTATTTAGTAAGAGAGCTTGGCATAGATGTAGACACTAAAGATACAAATACAATGCTTCATTATGCTTCTGGTGTTGGTTCTATAAAATCTATGAAAACACTTATTTATCTTGGAGCAAATGTGGATAATACTAATTCATATTTTCAAACAAGCTTGCATTATATTTTAGACATTAATGCAAATAAAAAAACAGAAAGCGTAAAAATACTTTTAGATAGTAATGCTAATATTAATTTACAAGAAACAAATGGAAACACACCTTTGCATTTAGCATTAATTAATGCAAGCAAATCTCAAGAATACAGCAAAGTAATAGACATGCTTTTAGAAAAAAATGCTAATGTTAATATCACTAACAATAACAATGAAACAGTATTAAATATAGCAGTAAAAAATAATGATTATAATAATTCTCTAAAACTTATAAACAAAGGCTCTGATTTAAACCATATAGATAAATATTATAGCCCATTGCATATGGCAATAAAAAACAATAATACAGAACTAGTAAAAGCTCTAATAGATAATGGTGCTAATATAAGTTTGAAAGATAAAAATAAAAATTACAGTCCATTAAATATGGCAATAGAAGTTGGAAACTTTGATATATGCAAACTTCTTGTAAAAAATGGTGCCGCCGTTGACAATGTTTCTATAGAATTAGCAAAAAAGTCTAAAAATGAAAATATAAGAAACTTCTTTGAAAGCAGTCGTATGAATTAATTAATAAATTTAGCTATATCAGATAAAGCAACATCTCTCTCTTCGCTAGTATCCATATTCTTTAGCTTAAACTTATTGTTTTTTAATTCTTCCTCACCTACTATTAAGGCATATTTAGCATTTCTTTTATTAGCAGATTTAAACTGATTTTTAATAGATTTAATATTATAATCAAAATCACAAGAAATATTTTTAGCTCTAAGAAGCTGCATAATATTCAATACTTCATTTTGAGTCTCTTTAAAAGCTATAACAAAAACATCTAATCTGTCATTAATAATATTATTATTGTTTTCAAGCACTATAAGAAGTCTCTCAAGCCCCATAGCACTTCCAACAGCAGGAACATCTTTATTAGAATTAAAAAGCCCTATCAAGTTATCGTATCTTCCGCCTCCAAGTATAGCACTCTGTGAACCTAATGCATTTGTCTGCACTTCAAAAGCGGTTTTAGTGTAATAATCAAGCCCGCGTACAAGCATATTGTCTATAGTAAAGTTTTGATTAATTTTAGTAAGCTCATTACATAAAGAATCAAAATGCTCTTTACATTCATCGCATACATAATCATAAAACTTTGGTATATCTTTCAATATTGCTTTGCACTTTTCATTTTTACAATCTAATATTCTTAAAATATTATTTTCGTATCTATTTTGGCAAGTTTCACAAAGCTCAGTTTTTCTCTCTCCAATAGCTTCTCTAAGAGCTTTATTATAATTAGGCTTACAATTACTGCATCCAACAGTATTAATTAGCAAATTAACATTATCTATGCCAAACTCTTTTAATATATTAATATTTAAAGCTATAACTTCAGCATCTATTATAGGAGAAGTTCCGCCAATACATTCTATTCCAAATTGATTAAACTCTCTATATCTACCCTTTTGAGGTCTCTCAGCCCTATACATAGTACCCAAATAAAAAAGCTTATTAATAGCAAGCTCATTTTGCAAAGAATTCTCAACATAAGCACGCGCCACCGAAGCAGTACCCTCAGGTCTTAAAGTGAGAGAACGTCCTCCCCTATCTTCAAAGGTAAACATCTCCTTTCCAACTATATCAGTGCCCTCTCCAATACCTCTAGTAAAAAGATCAGTATATTCAAATAAAGGAGTTCTTATTCTTTTGTAACCGTATAATCTTACTATCTCTTTTATTTTATTTTCTATAAACTCCAATCTCTCAGATGAATCATAAAAAAAGTCGTTTGTACCTCTAGGTTTTTTTATATTAAGCATCACATCTCCAGTTAATTATTAATATTTTAAAAATGCCTAATATACAGCTATTGATTATTCATATTATTAACTAATTTACCCTCTTTTACTTCTACATAAAGCAGATTATAATACCCTTTAGTAATTTTTACTTTATTGTTATACATCTTATCAGCTATATAAATCTGTACATCATATTCGCCTTCAGGCAAATCAATGGTAAAATTATCATTATTGTAAATATTATATTCTTTTCCAGCTATATTTATTCTAACACTATCATAAGTATTAACTTTATCTACAAGTACATTTAAAGTATATGTATCTACATTAGAGAAAGTTTCTATAGTATTATTGGTAATCATATCATTAGTAATAAGTTCATTTGTGATAATATCGTTAGTGTTTATCATCTCATTAGTAACTACAGTATTTGTAAATATATCATCTGTAATAATATCATTAGTTACAGTTTGATTGGTTTCTATATAGAATTTTTCAGTAAATATTTTTTCTAAAACTTCTCTTTCTTCTATAAGTCTTCTTCTATTATCGCCAGGGTCTGGCACTCTGCTTGCAGGAGGATATTCCTCAAAAGAAGGAGAAACCTGTACACCATAAGTAGGCAATACTTTATCTTCTGGTATAATAGGTACAGAATCACTAACTAAAGTATAAATATTCATACCATTTTGTGTCCATTGATAAGTATTTGGTTTCACATCTTTAGGGGCAGGTATTTTAGCTAACATTTCTGGAATACTTTTATAAGTAGCTGTAGCATAATCATATATTATAGCTACAGGATAAACTTGAGTTTCTTGAAGTGAAACTAATCTATTATAGTATGTATTGTATGTTTCTTTATCAAGATAATTTAAATATAATGCCCAATATACTGAAGTAGGATAATCAGGGTCAAATGGACTAGTATTTGCTATATAATAATTAAATATTCTAGCAGGTAATTCTTTGTCTCCAGGTATAGTAGCAAGAAGTCCTCCCAAATATAACATAGCTCTATTGTTAAAATAAAACACATTATCATTTGGTATTTCTAAAGCCTGTCTAAAATCGCTTGCAGCTCTATTGGCATCATCTATAGTACCTTTGTATCTGGCATATTTATGATATCTGCTTATACCTCTATAGAAAATAAATATACGTTTATCTACACCATAAGCATCAGAATATCCATTTTCTTCAAACCACTGTATGGCTTTTTTAGGAACTTGTCTTTGAAGTCTTTCCATATATTCTGGGAAAGTATAGTTATTTTGTGCCATTAAAGGTGATAAAATAGATATCGTTAAAATTACAGAAATTATTTTTTTCATTATCTTATTTCCTCAGTAGTTACATATATTATTACTCATTATCGTCATAAAAAACTTAAAAATAATAATATACAAAAAAATAATCTTATAATACAAATTTACATTATAATAAATATTTTTCAAGTATAAATTATAATTGCCTTAATAGTTCATATATAAATACCGAGACTAATAAATAAATTTTTATTTTGTAGGATTTATGAAAAAACAGCTATTATTTCTAATAATGTTATTATCAATTATATTATCATGTCAAAGTATAGAATATAAAGAAGAGAAAATCATTAATAAAATGCTTTTAACTAGTATCGATGAAGATAGAAGCCAAAACCCTATGTATAGAGAGTTTAGGGCTGCTTGGTTTTCTACAGTTGCCAACATTGACTGGCCTGTAATGGGCGGAAATGAAGCTAAACAAAAGGCTTTAATAATAAAATATTTAGATACACTCTATAATAATAATTTTAACGCTGTGTTTGTACAAGTTAAGCCTGATGCTGGTGTAATATTCAAATCAAAAATTAACCCTACTACAAGGTATTTTTTTGGTGTTAATCCAGAAGATGAGAGAGATGATTATCCATTCAAAACAGATATGCTTGAGTTTATAATAAATGAAGCTCATAAAAGAAACATAGAAGTTCATGCTTGGTTTAACCCATACAGAATATCATTAAAATACGATACAAATAAAAGCTATGAAGAACAATTCTCTAAAAAGAACTTTATTCACACATATGTATCAAACGGACTTAAGCCTGTTCATTGGTATGATAATAGACTATATTTAGACCCAGGTGAACCTATAAGTTCAAAATATGTAATGGATTCTATTATAGAAGTAGTTGAAAACTATGATATAGACGGAATACATTTTGATGATTATTTTTATCAAAACTCATTAAACGGCAAAACATATAGAGATTGGCCTGATAGTGTAAGCTCTTCAAAATATGCAAGCAATTTAGGTTATGACCCTAATAATACTTCTTATGATGATTATGGAGTTGATGGGTTATATGCTTGGAGAAGAAACAATATTAATAATTTAGTTAGCAGCATATATAAAGAAATAAAATCAAGAAAACCTTATGTAAAATGGACTATATCCCCTGCTGGAGTTTGGAGGAATAAACAGCCTTTAAGCGAATATAAAGGCGATATTAATGGAAGCGACAGTAAATCTTATAATCCAAACTTCGATGCTTTGCATGCTGATGTTTTACTTTGGATGCTAAATGGAGAGCAAACTACAACACTTAGTAATGCCACAGAAAAAGACGGATTAAACAAGATGTATATTGATGCTATTATTCCGCAAATTTATTGGAGTTCTTCGCATCAAACAGTACCTTTCGATAAAATGGTTGATTGGTGGATAGGTGAAGCAAGCAAATCTACAAACAAAGGAAACATCGCTGACATATATATAGGACATGCTTTATACAAAATGGGAAGAGAAGATAAATATGAACCTTGGAAAGATGTATGGGTGATGTCTAAGCAAGTTGATTATATAAGATATGTTGGCAAAGGTTATATAAAAGGCTCTTCATTTTTTACTATGCATAATATGTATTTAAATGATGTAGGCACTGGAGATTATGGATATAAGGCCATTGATAATATTAAGAAAAATAATTATATATTCAAAGCAGTAGTTCCAACAATGAACACAATGAAATATATTAATACTCCTCCGCTAAAATTAGAAAATCCAAGTCTTAAAAAATCTTTCGGGGTAAATGTAATTAGCTTCACAGACCCTAATGAATATAAACTTGATAAATACTCTCATGTTTTAAATAGCGTTTCAGTTTATTATGTAATATACAGAAAAAAAGTAAGTGATGGTAAACTTGAAATTTTAGATAAAATAAGAAGAGAAGATTTTAATACTAATTGTAAAGTGGTTTATAGAGATGAAAAAGCAGATAAAAACATTAAATATATATATTATGTTACTGCATTAGATAGAATACATAATGAAAGCGAATATCTTGTAATACAATAAATATATCAAGTACTTTTATTAACTTCCGATATTAATTTACGATAATCAAAAAATTATATACACATTTGGAGGAGAAACATATTTATGAAATTAAATAGATTTTTATTTCTAATATTAGTCTTATTTATAATTAACTCTATTTTTGCATTTGCTCAAATTAATAATATTAAAGTGTATTTAACAGATGTAAAAGCTCCATATACAATCAATATAAAAGGTCCTTACAAAGCATATAATTATAAATATGAAAGCGAAATAATATCAGGCTTAACAAATGAAACAGTAATGGTTGTAGAAAACAGATTAGGCTTAAAGGTTAATGATGTTGGAGTTTATAAAGAGGGAATAGTTTTTGAAACTAAAGATGGTTTTAGATTAAACGGCAAAGAATATTATGGTTCATTAAAGTTTATACCTTATAACAACACTATGATAGTAATTAATGAATTAGATATTGAAGATTATGTTAAAGGTGTATTGCCTCATGAAATGTCTCCTTCTTGGCCTATGGAAGCATTAAAAGCTCAGGCAGTTGCAGCTCGTACTTATGCTATATTTCATATATTAAAAAATAATAATCAAAAACCTTTCGATGTTGATAACACAACAAAATATCAAGTATACAACGGCAGAGAAAAAATTAATTGGAATACAGAACAGGCAGTAGACAGAACAAAATCTGAAATAGCTGTATATAACAATAAAGTAATAGCTACATATTTTAGTGCTTTATGCGGAGGATACACTGACAGTGCTAAAAATGTGTTTGGTGCTAATGTGCCATATTTAGAGGGAGTGGAATGTCCTTATTGTAATGCACAGATAAGACCTTGGACTAATGCTTTAAGTTATAAAGAATTAAATAATGATTTTGCTTTAGAGGCTAATGAAGGCTCTTCCATAAGCGTAAATAAAGACCCCAAATCTGGAAAGGCTGTTAATATAAAAATAGATGAAAAAGATATACCTTCAAGAGATTTCAGAAATAAATTATCTCCAGCAATAGTGCCTTCTTTGCAGTTTAATATAGAAAAAGTTGATAATGGAATAATAATTACAGGTAAAGGAAGCGGACATGGTGTTGGTATGTGTCAGTGGGGAGCATTTGGTATGGCTCAAGTAAAAAAAGACTATAAAGAAATTTTGAAATTCTACTATAAAGGCATAGAAATAGTTGATTACAATAAAGTAAATACAAAACTCGAACCAGATATATGGATTGAAAATTAATTCATTTTTTAATTGAAATATAAACGCTCTTTTATTAAAGGGCGTTTTTTATTTATAAAATTTATTTCAAACATAAATCAATAAATATTTATATTGTTTAAATTTATGTTCTTATTTTTATTCAACTTTTTCCCGCAGCAAAAAGTTGCAAAAAGTGCAAATTGAAAGAACTGAAATCATATTATATATACAAAATAATTTTTATTTCTTAAATAACTCAAACAAAAACTTTAACGCTTTTATATTTTTGCTGTAAGGCGGATATTTAGTATTAAGCTCAAAATTATAATTCTTTTTTAATACTGTAGTCTTCTTTGTAAAGCATTCAAAACTATAATAACCATGATACTCTCCTATTCCGCTTGTTGATACTCCTCCAAAAGGAGCGTTGTTATTTAATATATGGCTTATAGTGTCATTGACAGATGCACCGCCAAAAGAAATATTGTTCAAAAAATAGTCTATAAAATTGTTATCATCAGAAAAAACATACATAGCCAAAGGGTGAGAACATACTTTATCTATAATACCCATTGCCTCTTCTTTAGTGTTATAATAAATTATAGGAAAAATGCTTCCAAATATCTCATCTCTCATCACATTATTTTCTAAACTATTAGGCTCTAATAATGTAATTGCAAGAGATAATGCTTCATCATCATATTCACCGCCGTATAATATTTTTCCGTCATTTAAATAACTTTTTAATCTTTCATAATGACTTTTATTAATAATTCTGTTTAATTTTCTCTCATCTTCAAATAATTTTATTTCTGTATTAAATGCTTCTAAAAACTTATCTTTAATATTTTTGTTTACTAATAGATAATCAGGCGACACACAAGTTTGCCCAGAATTAATAAACTTTCCCCATATTATTCTCTTTAGAGCTTTATTAATATTTTTTATATTATCATCAACTATAACAGGAGATTTTCCTCCAAGCTCTAATGTAAGAGAAGTTAAAAAATTAGAAGCATTATTCATTATAATTTTTCCAACCCTCGGAGAGCCTGTAAAAAATATTTTATCGTATTCTATTTTTGTAGTCTCTTCTGCAGGAAAAGATTTATCTACAACAGTAATATACTCTTCATTAAAAGTTTCTTTTACAGAAGAATATATTGCATCATAAACATTAGTTGTTAATTGAGAAGGAAGTATTATAGAAGTATTTCCTCCTGCAATAGAGCCTATTAGAGGAAGAAAAGTTAATTGCAAAGGATAATTCCAAGGAGATATTATAAGTGATACTCCATAAGGCTTATTCATTATAATTGTTTTAGAATCTATTGTGAGAAAATTTCTTTTTACTTTTTTATTTTTCATCCAAGTTTTTAATTTTTTTATAAAAAGATTTATCTCATCAATTATAATAAATAATTCAGTGCCAATAGCCTCAAACTCAAGCTTATTCATATCTTTATTGAGTGCATTAATAAAATTAGCCTCATTTTTTATAATCATAGCCTTTAGTTTTTTTAGCTGCTCTATTCTAAAATAATATTCTAATGTAGCACCACTTTTAAAAAACTCTCTTTGCTTATTTCTTAACTCTTCTATATACATAAAAAATAATATTCCTTAAAAATATTTTTTTAATTTTAAATATTTGCAGGGATTTGCCCCCTACGAAGCGTGCCCGTAGGGTAGCACCCCAGTTCTTTTGCCGATAGGCACCTACTCGGTACGACCGAAGGAAATGCCTGCGACCGTAGGAAGTACCTTTAGGTATGGTATTGGTATAAAAGAACTGCATTTTTATTATAAATTTTATAATTTAATTGTACATTAAAAGGCACTCCCCCCGCACGACTAAGAAATTATAATTAAAGCATAACATTACCGTGCGGCAAGGTGGTACAGCTCGTACGCGGGAAAAAGAACAAGAAAAAACAATAATCTTCGTATATATCAAGCAAGCGATAAAGCCACTTCCATCATATTAGTAAAAGTTTTCTCTCTCTGTTCTGCTGTTGTAGCTTCACCTGTAACTAAAGAATCTGATATAGTTACCATACAAAGAGCATTCACTCCTGCATAAGCAGCATTCATATATAAAGCAGCAGCTTCCATCTCTACAGCTAATACTCCCATTTTTGCCCATTTAGGTGTAGCATTGTTAGCTCCATAAAATACATCAGATGAAACAATATTACCTACATGATAATTTATTTTCATCTCATCAGCCTTATTAACAGCCTTTCTAAGCAAATCATAACTAGCGATAGGAGCATAAGTGCCCGGAAGTTCATACTGTGAAGCATAATTAGAATCAGTACAAGCCCCCATTCCTATAACCAAATCTCCAATATGAAGCTTATCAACTAAAGCACCTGCTGTACCAATTCGTATTAAATTCTTACAATCATAAAAATGTATAAGCTCATAAGAATAAATACTGCAAGAAGGCATTCCCATACCAGTACCCTGAACAGAAACTCTTTTACCCTTATATGTTCCAGTAAAACCAAACATATTTCTTACACTATTATACTGCTTTACATTTTCTAAAAAATTCTCTGCTATAAACTTAGCTCTAAGAGGGTCTCCAGGAAGAAGAATAGTTTCTGCAATGTCGCCTTTGTTTGCTGATATATGCGGTGTAGCCATAATATATAAACTCCTTTTTTATTAATATAGTTTTTCTAATAATTATTTTATATAATTTTTTGCTAAATGCTTTAAACTTTTCAAATAAAAAATATAAAAATCACATTAAATATCCATTACTCTCTTCAAGCACTTTAGCATATTTTTTAACACCAGTATTAACATTCATAAACTCTTTAGTGTATCCTGCTTTTCTTAAATTATTTAAATCTGCCTGAGTGTATTTTTGATATTTGCCTTTAAGAGCATCTGGGAAAGGCGTATATTCAATTTCAGAAGAAGTATACATCTCTTTTAGAGCCTTAGCAATTTCTACAAAACTTTCAGCTTTTCCTGTCCCACAATTAAATATACCAGAAATATTTTCATTTTCAAAAAAGAAATTATTAACACTTACAACATCATCAATATGTATAAAATCTCTTAAGAAATTTTCACTTCCTTCAAATATTTTCATTTTCTCACCAGCCTTAATCTGATTAAATAAATGAAAAGCAACTGAAGCCATTCTTCCCTTATGATTTTCTTGCGGGCCATATACATTAAAATATCTTAATCCCACAACTTGACTATTAATCTTTTTATTTCTAAATAAAATATTTACATATCTATCAAATTGATACTTAGAAAAAGCATAAACATTAAGCGGATACTCATTTTTTTCATCTTCAATAAATCCATTTTCTCCATTTCCGTAAACAGAAGCACTTGAAGCATAAAAGAATCTTACTCTATTTTCTAAACAAGCATGCAAAATATTTCTGCTATACTCATAATTATTTTTCATCATATATTTTCCATCAGTTTCCATTGTATCAGAGCAAGCACCTTCATGAAATATAGCTTCCACGTTATTATTTTCAATAAAAGAATAAACATCAAATTCTTCTTTATCTATATAATCTCCAAAATTAAGTCTATTTAAATTTTTATGTTTTGAAGCATTTTTTAAATTATCCACTATTAATATATCACTTATGCCTAAATTATTTAATCCTCTAACTATATTAGAACCAATAAAACCAGCACCACCAGTTACTATAATCATATATATAAATCTCCTTTTAATAATTTTTTTATTTACTTTCTTTTAGTATTTTCCATGATACTAATAATATCATTAACAATAGCAGTAACTGCTCTGGAAGTATAATTCTTCCTAATATTTTCTCTCATAACATTAAGTCTATCTTGATTATTTAGGTTTTTTATAATAATATCTCCCAACTGCTTAGAATCAAGATCAGCTTCATTCATTAAATAAGCCATATCTTTGTTAACCAATTCCAAAGCATTATAATATTGATGATTATCAGTAGCATAAGGGAAAGGAACCAAAAGTGAAGGTACATTAACTGCCAATATCTCACTAATAGAACTACTTCCAGCCCTGGATACTACAAAATCAGCAGCATGCAGTAAAGTAGCCATATCTCTATAATAACTATGAACTGTTACATTTGTAATTTTTTTATCATTAACTTTTGCTATGATTTCAGAACCCCATTTAGGACCAGCAAGCCATACTATATGCAAATTATTTACATTTTCTTTCACATTTTTTATGCAATCTAAAAATATATTATTTAATTTTAATGCTCCCTGAGAGCCTCCCATTACAACAAGCAATTTATCGTTATCTTTTAGCTTCATAATGATTCTAGAAGATTTTCTATTTACAATAAAAAAATCATCTCTCACAGGGTTTCCCATTACCTTGCCTTTTGGCATATATTGCAAAGTTTTAGAAAATGTAAGATAAGAAGCTATTGCATCTTTATAAAATATCTTATTAACTTTACCAGGTATAGAGTTTTGCTCACATAAAAATATAGGTATATGCTTTAATTTAGCCATATATAGCATTGGCATAGAAACAAATCCTCCCATTCCTATAATACACTGAGGTTTATGTTTATTAATGATGTTATTTGACTTTATCATTGAAGGTATAAACTTAAGTAAGAAAGCTATATTTTTTAATATATTTCCCGGAGAGTTTATCTCTAAATAATTATAGTCATAATGCGGAGGTATTAAGTTATAATCTCTTTCCGCTACCACAAGCCTCGGATTATGCCCTGTTTTTTTAAAATAGTCGTATATAGAAATGGCAGGCGTTATATGACCAGCTGTGCCACCACCACATAAAATTATATTCATTCTTCTCTCCTTTGAGTTATTTTTAATAAAATAGCAAACATAATCATATTAATAACTAGAGCATTTCTGCCATAGCTTATAAATGGCAAAGGCATGCCGGTTGTAGGAAGCATTAAAGTTGCTACCATCATATTTAAATATGCTTGTCCGCTAATAAATATATTTATACCAAAAGATATATTTTTTAGAAATATATCTTTTATACTAGACGAAATTATAAATCCTCTAATAGTAAAAGAAAAAAAGAGTAACAATAAAATAATATTTCCTATAAATCCATGTCTCTGAGCAATAGATGCAAAAATAAAATCAGTTAATGCAGCAGGTAGATGGGTACTAGCTTCTCTAATCTCTTCGTCAGGTATTCCAGAAATTCCGCCATAATTAAATGCTAATTTAGCCCTATTAATTTGATACATTTCTTCCTGTGATTGAGTATGAGGTGTTAAATAAGAAATTACTCTCGCTTTCATGTATGGCGTATTTAATATAAATAATATAAAGATAAAGCCGAGCAAAATACCTGCAGAAATTAAATATCTTAATGGTATACCGCCATAAAAAAACATAGAAAAACCGACTAAAGCAAATAATAATGCTGTACCAGAATCAGGTTCAAGCATTATAAGCAAACATATAATCACTAATACAATTAATGGAGGAAGTAAACCATTATGAACATGTTTAAGTTTATCTCCTTTATTAGTTAATACACTAGATAAATATAGAACTAATGTTATCTTAGCTATTTCTGAAGGCTGAATTGTAAAAATCCCAAAAATAGATAACCATCTTTTAGCATAACTTCCCTCTACAGATATACCAAATATTAAAACTGCTATAAGCAATAATAAAGTACCTATTAATATTGCCGGCATAAATCTATCTATTAGATTAAAAAAATCTGGAACTACTAATATTATAAAATTAACTGCTAACATTATTAGCAACAATTTAAGATGATTATAAAAATAAGGTTCATTGGGTTCATGAATAGTTTGTGCTCCATATATTGCAACTAACCCAGCAGCAAGTAATGCTATATATATGATAAGCAAATATTTATCAGGTAATAATTTCCTTTTTAACATAAAAAACCACACTCTATAAAATTTTATAAACTAAAGAAGCCTTTGCTTCTACAAAAGTACTGCTATTGTAATATGGTAATTTTACATGCAAACCAGAAGATGCTAATATATCAAGTGATAGCCTGTTTTGCAAAAATTTAAAGCTAATAAAACCAACTATAGCTAATTTATGCGTTAGTATATTTGAATTGGCAAGATAAGTTAAAGCATAAGAAGCACCTATATAAAATGGAGATATATTAGCAAGTATAAAAAAATCATTCATGATTTCAAATTCACTTTTTTTGTGAAGTATAGCAGTTCTTGAATCATAATAATAATTTTTATCTCCAGCAAAAACATAATTAAAGCTAGTACTGTTAATAAAAACAACATATGGAAGCTTATATAAAAAATATGGTGTTATACCAGCAATTATACCTATAGCATCTGTTTTTGACATTCCAAATAAAGATGCATAAGAATAATCTATATTATTATTGTCGAATCCAGCATAACCGAAATTCATAATATTATATATATAATTAAAATAAGCATTAACTCTTATACCAAAAAAAGATAATGGTCTAATATCTGCAAATAACCCAATCATATCTGATGATAATGAAAAGTTATTTTCTATACCCAAATCAAGTTTTGTATTTTGGTATATTTTATTTGTTCTATCATAATTATAAATAGAAGTTCTGTAATATAATTTAGTTTCTGCATTAAATTTTATGAAATTATAACCACCTGCAAAACTCTGTTCAAAATAAAGCTGATGTTTATTATTTGTGTTTATGACAACATCATCCATGCCTATATTGAAAAGCGTATTTATATCTGCATATATAATACTAATATATAATAAAAAAATTATTGGGACAAATTTTAATTTCATTTTAGCTTAATCATATAATATAAATTTATAAACATAATATATAATAACTTTATAAATTAAAAAAATCAATAGAATCAAAATTATTTTAAAAGTTATTTTTAATAGAATTAGTTAAAAAGAAGCAACTACTACTAATAATAAAATAGGCATTGAGTAATTTCCCAATGCCTATTTAAAGAATTATATTACTGTGCCACTCTTAACAATAGTGTTTTTAGGTATGATTACTATACCATCTCTAATACAATAAAACTCACTGTCTTGATGTTGAATTTTCTTTTTATTAGTAATAACAACCTCATTTCCTATTCTAACATTTTTATCTATAATAACATTTTTAAGCGTACATTTTTTTCCTATGCCAACTTTAGGTAAATGCTTAACATTTAGTCTCTCTATGTCATCACTAGTTTCGTAGAAGTCGCTACCCATCATAATAACTTTTTCTAAAGTAGAACCGCTTTGTATAACAGAGCGAAGTCCTATTACTGATTCTTTAATAGTAGCATTTTCTATTCGGCATCCATCTGCAATAATACTTGAAGTAATAGTAGCTTTTTCAACTTTTGAAGGAGACAAATAACGAACATGTGTATATATTGGAGCATCTTCATCATAAAAATCGAAAGGAGGGTTTTTACTTCCAAAAGATATATTGGCATCAAAATAAGCCTTAATCGTACCGACATCTTCCCAATAACCTTGGAAAGCATAACTAAATACTTTATATTTTTTTATAGCTTCAGGAATAATATCTTTACCAAAATCTATCATTGTAACATCACTAAGAAGTTCTTTTAACACATTTCTTCTGAAAACATATATACCCATAGAAGCCAAATATTCTTTTTTAGGGTCTTCTATTTCAAACATCTTTTTTTGTTCATCACTCAATTTTAAAGAATCTAAAACATCATCTTCTTTAGGTTTTTCTTGGAAATTAGTAATCTGCCCTCTCTTATTAACAAGCATTACACCAAATCCTTTAGCATCTTCACGCACTACAGGTACGGTTCCAACTACTATATCTGCTCCAGTTTCAAGCATATGTCTTACCATTACATTATAATCCATACGATAAACCTGGTCTCCAGAAAGTATTAAAACATTATTAACATAATCATTATCAAAATGGGCAAGATTTTTTCTTACAGCATCAGCAGTGCCTTGATACCAATCTATATTAGTATCAGTTTGTTCTGCTGCCAATATACTAACATGACCGCCGGAGAAGTTATCAAATCTATAAGCATTGTAAATGTGATTATTTAGAGAAGCACTATTGAACTGAGTAATAACATATATATTTCTAAGACCGCTGTTTATACAGTTAGAAACTGGTATGTCAATCATTCTGTAATGTCCGCCTAATGATACTGCCGGCTTAGAACGGTCTTTAACAAGAGGATAGAGTCTTGTTCCTCTTCCTCCTCCTAAAATTAAAGCTACTGTATTGTATGATCTCATAAAAAAACTCCAAATATTTTTACACTTAATTTATATAAATAAGTATAGTAAAAAAAAATGAAGTTTTCAAGAAATTAACATATTATTATGCTGTGGTGCTATAACATAAAATATTTTTTAAACTAGCAGATCCATCATTGAAAGTAACTGTAATTTGTAAAGCAGTATTTGAAAGAAATTGCAAATAACCACCCATTACTCCTGTTTGAAAATTATAATTCGGATCTTCACCTCTCATTTCATTACCTGTAACAATGTTTTCTTTACCATCTGTTACAATTACCCCTTTATCATTTGAATAATATAATTTAAATCCACCATCATTTGTAAGTTCAACTGTAATATAAGAATCACTAGAAACAGCTTTAGTACTAACAAACTTTCCAGTACGTTTTTGATCTATAGGAGTAGTGGCTGCCTTACAAGATAAAATAACAAACATTATTGATAATATCATTAAAAATATTTTTTTCATAATAATAATTACTCTCCATGCATTTTCTATATTATCGGAATCATATAGTTAGAATTTTATTAGTTATTTGTTCTATCACAAATTACATTCTCAAGATTAAAAATACCTTGACCTTTCATTGTAACTTCTACTTGGCTGTCAGAACGAAAAACTAATTTACAACTATAATCACTATTATATAAATTATAAACATTACCATCGCCTATAAAATTAATATATTCAATACGCTCGTATCCTGGAACCCCAGACATATCTGTGTCTCCCTCACCTCCAAAATATATAATAGCTCCTCCGCTTTTTACATTTACGTATAAATATTTATCATATCCAGTTCCAAAAATTGGTTCCCTGCTTCTGAATGTTCCCATATACCTATCAGAAATACCAACATAAGCTATATCATAACATGATATGATACAAATAATGATAATAAAAAATAATATTATTCTCTTCATCTCTATACTTAATAATCCAATAAATAATATAATATATATTTCGTCAAATAATTTTTATTAATAATATAATAAAAAATATGTATTAAATCAAGATTAATAAAATAATTGACTTTTTTTATAATTATTATACTATCATCTATAATATAACATATTTTGGGAAAATAGTATATGAAAAAAATTATAATAATTTTATCTATTTCTTTTTTATTTTTAGCATGTTCAAATAAAGGATATAAAAATCTTAATATAGAAAAAGCAATTAAATTAGTAAATAGCTCAACAAATCTTATTATTTTAGATGTTAGAACAAGAGAAGAATATTTAGCGGGGAACATTCCAAACTCCATTAACATTGATGTATTAAGCCAAGACTTCAAATCAAAAATAGATATGTTAGATAAAAACAAAGAATATTTAGTATATTGCAGAAGCGGAAATAGGTCTGCCATTGCATCCAGCATAATGTCTACAAATGGATTTATTAATATTTATAATTTGCAAAATATAGCATATCAAGACTTTGCTAATGCAATGCTAACAAATAATAAATAATAAAAAAATAATATTTTTGCATAATTTTTCTTTTTGCTATATAATAAAAAAATGAAAAAAACATTTCTTATTATTGATGCTTTTGGTATACTTTACAGATATCATTTTATTTTTTTGAAACGACCTCTAATAAACTCTAAAGGTCAAAATGTATCTTCAATTAATGGCTTTTTAAGAACATACTTTTCTTTAATTAATACCTACCCTGCTGATTACACCGCAATAGCATTAGACAGTTCAAGACAAACTTTTAGAAGTGAAATATACAAAGCCTATAAAGAAAATAGAGAAAGCATGCCCGATGATTTAAGAAGTCAAATACCTATACTATACAATCTTATAGATGCACTTGGAATTACAAGGATAGTTCTTGATAATTATGAGGCTGATGATATTGTAGGATGCATTGCTCAAAACAATAAAAAAGAAAATATTAAAACAATAATATATTCTCCAGATAAAGATATTCTTCAGCTTGTTGATGACAATACAAAAGTAATAGCAAGTAATAAGGATAATGAATTAATAGAATATGATATAAATATGGTTAAAGAAAAAAGAGGAGTATACCCTAATCAAATTATAGATTTACTTTCATTAATGGGAGATGCTTCTGATAATATACCGGGTGTTAAAGGAATTGGAGAGAAAACAGCTTTAAAACTTCTTGAAGAATATGATACATTAGATAACATCTATAAAAATATTGATTCTATAAAAGGAAAGATACAAGAAAAACTTATTGCAGATAAAGATAATGCCTATATGAGTTATGAGCTTGCTACAATTAAAAGAGAGATAGAAGAATTAAATATAGATTATAAAGAAATTGCAAAAAATAAAATTAATATAAATGAAGTTAATAGAATATTAGATGATTTAGAATTAAAACAAATAAGAGATAAGATTAATTATTATATATACGGAAACAGTAAGAAAAAAGAAGAAAAGGTGCAAATATCTCAACTATCTCAACAGGCCAAACAAGAAACTGATGCAGAAGATAACACAGAAAAGACTACAATAGTATCTAACGCTAAAGACAACAATGCTAAATACTATTTAATAGAAAATGAAACAGAATTACAAAATCTTTTAAACGATATAAATGCTAAAAAACTCGTATGTATAGACTTTGAAACTACAGGATTAGACACTTTAACAGATGAAATAATAGGAATATCATTTGCTATAAAATCAAAAGAAGCTTTTTATTTGGACTTAAGCGGAAGAACAAATATAGATAAAGAAGCTTGCAAAAAATTAGTATTTGACACTTTAGCAAAAGAAGACATAAAAATAATAGGTCATAATTTAAAATATGAATACAAGATGATGCGTGCCATTGATAAGAAAATGGGAAACATGTATTTTGACACTATGGTAGCTGCCTACTTGATTAACCCAAGCAGAGGCAGATACAACATGGACGACCTTGCTTTAAGTTATTTATCATACAACACCATAAAATACAGCGATATTACAGATAATGCTAAAAAGACTTTACTTGATGTTGAATTAAAAGAAGTTGTTGAATATGCTTGTGAGGATGCTGATATTACATTTAGATTTTATGAATATTTTGCTCCGCTTTTAAATACATATAATCTTGAGGATTTATTTTTTAATGTGGAGATGCCTCTTATCAGTGTGCTTGCGGATATGGAGTTTGATGGGGTTTATATAAGCACAGAAAAAATGAAATCTCTATCAGAAGAATATGCTTCGCTTTTAGAAAAGACAAAAGAGAAAATATACCAACAAGCAGGAGAAGAGTTTAACTTACAATCTCCAAAACAGCTTGAATATATTTTATTTGAAAAGTTAAAAATTAACTCTACTAAAAAGACAAAAACAGGTGCTTATTCAACAGATGAAGAAGTACTTAGAGAACTTGCACAAAGAGAAAAAATTGCTGAGTATATGCTTACATACAGAAAATACTCAAAATTAAAAAACACATATCTTGATGTATTTCCTACATTGGTACATAAGAAAACTAATAGAATACATGCTTCTTTTAATCAAACTGTAACTGCAACAGGACGTTTGTCTTCATCAGACCCTAATTTGCAAAATATACCTGCAAGAGGTGATGAAGGTAAAGATATTAGAAACACCTTTATAGCAGAAAAAGGAAATGTATTAATAGCAGCCGACTACTCTCAGATAGAATTAAGACTATTAGCACATTTCAGTAATGACCCTGTGTTAGTTGAAGCCTTCAAAAACAATGATGATATACATAGAAAAACTGCAATGAAAATATATTCTGTAAGCAAAGAACATGTAACTCCTTCAATGAGAAATACTGCAAAAATAATTAACTTCTCTATCATCTACGGTAAAACAGCATTTGGGCTTTCAAAAGAATTAAACATATCAAGAAAAGAAGCTGATGATTTTATTAAAGGATATTTTTCAACATATTCTCAAGTAAAACCATTTTGCGAAAAAGTTATAGAAGATGTAAAAGCCAAAGGTTATGTACGTACTATGCTTGGAAGGATTAGAGATTTATCTAAAACTATAAACTCATCAAATGCGGTTGTAAGAAATGAAGCTGAAAGAATGGCATTAAACACTCTCATTCAAGGAAGTGCTGCGGATATGATAAAAGTTGCTATGATTGCTATACATAAAGAGTTTAAAAATCATTTTAAAACTGCTAAAATTGTTATGCAGGTGCATGATGAATTGGTTGTTGAAGTTTCTGAAAAAGAGTCTGATAAGGCTATGACTATAATGAAAGAGATAATGGAGCATTCTGTTAAAACTAATGTTCCTATTACAGTTGATATACATAAGGGATTAAGTTGGGGAGACATTCATTAACTTATGAAGATTGCTTTTTTTGATTTAGATAAAACTATTATAAAAAAAGATTCTATTGTTCCTTTTATGTTTTTCTATTTAAAAAAAAATCCAAAAAGTTTTATTTATTATATTAGATTAATTCCATATTTTATTTTATTTATTTTCAGGATTATAGACAACTCAAGAATTAAATACGAAATAGCTCATATTTTTACGAATATTCCTATAGAGTTTGGAGACAAAATTGGAGAGGAGTTTGCAAACACAGTTGTGCCTAATTTATATTATAATGATGCTATCAAAGAGATAAACAAATTAAAAGAAGAAGGCTATCACCTTATAATGGTTACAGCAAGTTTTGAAATATATGCAAAGTTTATAGGAAAAAACTTAGGCTTTGATAGAGTTATGGGTACAGAGTTATGGATTTTTAGAGATAAATATACTGGTTTTATGTATGGAAAAAATTGCTACAATGAAGCTAAAAGACATAGACTTTTTACTGAAGGTATTTTTAAAAAAGATGTATCTCAAAATATTGTATACAGCGATTCTATTAGCGACCTACCCTTCTTTGCTTTTGCAAGTAAAAAAATATGCGTTAATCCTGATAAAAAATTAAGAGAATATGCTCTAAACAATAAAGAAGAGAATTTTTCTATAGTGGAATGGAAATAAAAATGGAGTGTTTCAATGGACAATATAGAAAATGAAATAAAAGAAATAATTAAACAAACAAATGAAAATATTTTAACTACAATAAATACATTCATAGAAAAAAACAATTTAGATTATGCCAAAAAAATTGCATTACAATTAATAAATAAAGAACCTAACTATAAAGAAGGTTATTTAGTATTATCTGATATATTTTATGAGGAAGAAGATTATAAAAGTGTTATACATATTTTAGATAAAGCATTAGAACATCTTCCAAAAGACAAAGATATATTAGAAAGCAAAATAGAGGCATTAATTAGCACATACAAATATGAAGAAGCAAAAGAAACAATAGAAGAGATAATATCTTTAGGAGATGTTAATGCCAGTGTATATGGACAATATGGGGTTTTACTTTCAATAGAGATGAAATATAAAGAAGCTATTGAGAAATTTAAAACTGCTATATCTTTAGACAAAGAAGATGTATTATCTATGATTAATATGTCTATAGTTTATGTTGCTATATATGAGTATGATAATGCTATAGAAATATTAGAAAAAGCTTTTAATATTAGCAAAGATTCTAATATTCAAGAGAAAATTGATAATATAAAAAAACAAAAAGAAAACTCAATATTTAATTTTTCAAAGTTTACCGTGATTAATGCTAAGCCAGACAAGTTTAATTTGGTTGTGCCAGAAAATTTTAATGCTTGCATAGAAAATAATGTATTAAAAATTGAAAACGATGAAAAAACTATTTCTATACTATTAAGCTATGATAATTCTAAATATGATGAAAAAGAGATATCTCAAATATTAAATAATTTTAAAGCAGAAAATAAAAACCTCTACTCTATAATATCCCCTATTTCTGTTGTAGAAAGAAAAGAGCATAATGATATATTTGGCTCTATAATTTTTAATTGTAAAACTAATAATAATAATTTATTTAATGCTATGGCAATAGTAGTTAAAGAAGAAGAGTCAATAGTACTTACTATTATTTCAACACTCGCTACAAGCAATAATTTGATATTTTTAGCTAAAGAAATAATTAATAGCTTATATATAAAATGATTAAAGAGATAAACAAAATAATAAAAACTCTAAATAACATACCAGAGCCATTTTCTGTAGATGGTATAATAAAAACATTTGAAAAAAGCAGCAAAAAAATAATAAAAAACTTTGCACTATATTTTTATAAAGATAATAATTCAAATCTATGGTATACAACTTCAAAAAACATAAAAGAAAATAATAAATATAAATTAAAAGCAAGAAATTATGAGTTTGGATATTTAATAATAGAAAGCAGCATTGAAAAGGAATATTTAGAAATATTAGTAAATCATTTATCTATAATACTTTATAGTGAGAAATTATCATTTTTGGCAAATAGAGATAAACTTACTAATTTATATAACAGAGGATATTTATTAAAATATTTAGAAAACAAAAAAGATGAAACATATTCTATAATTATAATAGATTTAGATAAGTTTAAGCATTATAATGATAGTTATGGTCATAATGTAGGGGACCATGTATTAAAAATAGCTTCAAAGGTAATGAGAGAAAGCCTAAAAAATATTAAATACGATTCACTTCTTGCAAGATACGGAGGCGAAGAGTTTATTATAGTTATTGACACAAAAACTAAAAAAGAGCTTTTTAATGTAATGGAAACTATAAGAAAGAAAATATATGAAACAGATTTTTCAACCGATGATTATTCTCTAAAAGCAACTGCTTCCTTTGGAGGAGCAATTAAAACAGATGATGATGCTATTAATAGTTTAATAGAAAAAGCAGATAAAGCATTGTATGAAGCAAAAGAAACAGGAAGGAACAAAAGTATTATTTCTAATAGTTAAACTTCAATCTTTTATCTTCTTTATATTTTTTTCTTGAAGGATTACCTTCTGCTATGTATATTTTTTTATTTTTTATGGAATATATGCTTGACCATACAGTATCTATTTCATTATCATACTGACATAAAAATCCATATTTTCCAGATAATAGTTTTTTAGAAAAATCTAAATTATATTCATAGTTTATAAAGGCATTTTTTAAGGTGCTATATCTTTTATGAGAATGGACATCATCTTTTAATTTAGTATTATACTCCATCATTGTTTTACTTAAAAAATGATTAGTTGTAAATACATAATCATTTTTTATTATATATCTTTTATTGCAGTTACATTCAACTAAAGCTATATTAGAGTTTTTATCTGCCAATATTATATTTTGTGCAGATGATATAGGAACTTTTTTTAAAAAATTTAAAGCATCATCAATATCTCTACACTTCTCTAAAATATAACGTATAAGCATGCCAGCATTAAAGCCATAATTTATACTTACAGGATATACAAAAGTTAAAGCACAAGCAAGTCCATTTTCATTAATACCGTCCTCTATTTCAATAAAAGCTGTAGTATTGCCTATAAATGAATATGAATTATTTAAATTATAATATACACTATCACAGTATTTTTTTATACTTTTTAAAAAATCACTGTTCTTAGCTAATATAATATCATTATCAGTTTTGAAGGCAAACGAAGAGCATTTATTTTCAAAGGTAAAAGCGTATATTGTAAATAATAAGTCTGCTATTTTACTATAATTATTACATTTTAATCCATCAGCCATCCCCTTTATCTCTTCTATTATCTCTGGAAAAAACTCTTTATATATTGGAATACATTTCTCTGAAAAGTTTTTACGTTCTTTTGATATTTTTATTTTATTTATAGGGTTTATATTATGTTGAAAAAGTATGCTTCCATATTTAAAACCTGCTTCATAATGGCTTCCTTTAAATCTTGAATGATACATATACTGCACTCCAAAAATCAAATTTTACTGAAGCCTAACATAATAAAAATTTAAAGTAAATATGAATAAAAATTTTTTGTTTTTATTGTTAGGAATAAGATAAATATGAAGATATAATGCAGTATAATAGTGTTTATAATTATGATTTTATTTTTAATAATCGCTATTTTTAATTATATATTTATTATTGATAGAGAATGATTTACACGTAGTAAATTATCGCATATAGAAACATTTATAATACGAGTATTTAATTTTTTTGTTTGTTTTCAACAGTATAATATTTGTAAAAAAGATAGAATATAAATATTTTAATATAAAAAAGTTTAAAAAACATATAATTTTATTTAAAAAACAGATTTTTATTTGATTTTAAAGAAAAAATGTACTAAAATAAAAATATATGAAAATTAGTTTTTCTATTTTTTAATTTATGGAGGAAAACATAACTATGAAAGCTTTAGCTAGATTTGGTAAAGAATTTGGTGGGTACAGAATGATTGATGTACCTGTTCCAGAAGTAGGTCCTGAGGACATACTGTTAGAAATAAAAGCCGCTGCTATATGCGGTGCTGATATGAAACATTTTCGTGTTGAAAATGGCTCTGATGAGTTTAACTCTATAAGAGGACATGAATTTGCTGGTGAAATAGTAAAAGTTGGAAGTAATGTTAAAGATTGGAAAGTTGGTCAAAGAGTAGTTTCTGATAACAGCGGACATGTATGCGGAGTATGTCCTGCTTGTGAACAAGGTGATTTTTTATGCTGCGAACAAAAAGTGAATTTAGGGCTTGATAATAATAGATGGGGAGGAGGTTTTACTAAATATTGTATAGTGCCTGGAGAAATTTTAAGAATTCATAAGCATGCTATATGGGAAATACCTGAAAATGTAAAATATGAGGAGGCTGCTGTATTAGATCCTATATGTAATTCCTATAAAGCTATAGCTCAGCAATCTCACTTCTTACCTGGACAGGATATAGTTGTTTTTGGTACAGGTCCATTAGGATTATTTGCAGTACAAATAGCAAGAATAATGGGAGCTGTTAATATTGTTATGGTTGGTTTAGAAGAGGATACTAAAGTAAGGTTTGGGGTTGCACAGCAATTAGGTGCTACACATGTAGTTAATGCTTCAAAAGAAGATGTAGTAAAACGCTGTCAAGAAATTTGCGGAAAAGATAATTTAGGATTAGTAGTTGAATGTTCTGGTGCAAATATAGCATTAAAACAATCTATTGAAATGTTAAGACCTAATGGTGAAGTTGTAAGAGTTGGTATGGGATTTAAACCAATAGAATTCTCTATTAATGACATAACTTCTTGGAATAAAAGCATAATAGGACATATGGCATACGATTCTACATCTTGGAGAAATGCTATACGTCTATTAGCATCTGGAGCTATAAAAGTTCAGCCAATGATAACTCATAGAATAGGTCTTTCTGAATGGGAAAAAGGTTTTGAAGCTATGGCAAATAAAGAAGCAATAAAAGTTATTATTCATTATGATTTTAAAGAATAATATAGCTTAATTTTAAATAGAGGGGGCATTATAATGAGTAATACAAATATTGTAAATTGCGGTCCTAGATTAGATAGGCTGCCAAATAATAAATGGCATTATCAAATATTTGCAATGATAGCATTTGGCTTATTAGTATGTTGGAGTAATGCAATAGGCGGATTAGTATTAGCGCAATTAGCAGAAATAGGCTGGACAAATAATGATATAAGTGCAATATTCTCATCATTAACTACAGCAGGTATGTTTTTGGGTGCTTTATTAGGAGGTATTATTGGGGATAAAATAGGACGTAAAAAAAGTATATTATTATTTGAACTAATACATATAGTATCAATGTTGTTAGGTGCTTGTTCTCCAAATATGACTTATTTAATAGTTTTTAGATTTATAATGGGTTTTGGTTTGGGAGCATTACTTACAACTATGTTTGCTGGATTTACAGAATATATGCCTGGAAGAAACAGAGGTATGTGGTCAAGCAGAGTTTCATTTATTGGTAATTGGTCTTATCCTATATGTTCCACAATTGCTGTATTTATATCTCCAATTTTTACTGCTAATATGAATTGGAGAATACAATTTATAATACCATCTGTATTGTCATTGATAGCAACATTAATAATTTGGAAAAAATTTCCTGAATCTCCTCGCTGGCTTGAATCAAAAGGTTTATATAATGAAGCGGAAAAAATAATGTCAGACATAGAAACACAAGTAGAACAAAATATAGGAAAAAAATTAGAACCTATAGCAACAAATTCATCAGAAGAAATAAAAAAAACAGCAAACATTTCTTTTGCAGAATTATTTAAAGGTGCTTTATTAAAAAGAGTAATACTTGGATCTTTTGTATTAATAGCCATGAATGTAGTGCAATATACTTTAATAAATTGGCTTCCAACAATATTTTTAGCACAAGGAATAAATCTAAAAGATTCAATAGTATTAAACACAATGAGTATGTTTGGAGCTCCATTTGGAATATTTATAGCTATGCTTATTATAGATAAGATACCTCGTAAAGTTATGGGTCCTGGTTTGCTTATTGTAATAGCAATACTTGGCTATATATATTCAATGCAGACAAATATGACTTATATAACAATAATAGGTTTCTTTTTAATAACATTTGTATATATGTATGTATGTTATGCTTCTGCTGTATATGTACCTGAGATATGGCCTACAGAGGCAAAACTTAGAGGTTCAGGAATATCAAATGCAGTTGGACGTATAAGCGGAATTATTGCTCCATATGCTGTAGCAAGTCTTTTAGACACAAAAGGGCCTATGGGAGTATTTATACTATTAGGTGTTGTATCTATTATAGTTGCTATCGCTATCATTACAATCGGTATAGAAACCAGAGGTGCTTCTATCGAAGAGATTGGTAATGTTTCTAAAAAATAAAATCATAATAAAAAGAGGTTTTATATGAAAAACACAAAAGCTATTTTAAAAGTTCCAGGAACTATGGAAATTAGAGATGCTGAATATCCTACTCCTAAAGATGATGAAGTTTTAATTAAAGTAGAATATGTTGGTATATGCGGTTCTGATATACATGGATTTGAATCAGGTCCTTTTATACCGCCTAAAGATCCAAATCAAGAGATAGGTTTAGGACATGAATGTGCTGGTACAGTTGTAGAGGTTGGGCAAAAAGTAAAAAACTTTAAGAAAGGCGATAGAGTATGCATTGAACCTGGAGTTCCTTGCGGAAAATGCAGATTTTGCTTAGAAGGAAAATATAATATTTGTCCGAATGTAGACTTTATGGCAACACAGCCTAATTACAGAGGAGCATTAACTAATTATCTATGCCATCCTGAGAGTTTTGTATATCATTTGCCTGATAACATGTCTATAATGGAAGGAGCTTTAGTTGAGCCTGCTTCTGTAGGTATACATGCAGCTATGACTGCAAATGTAAAACCTGGACATAAAGTTGCAATATTGGGTGCTGGTTGTATAGGTCTTATGACATTACAAGGCTGTAAAATAATGGGCTGCAATGATATTGTTGTTGTAGATGTTATAGATAAACGTCTTGATATGGCTAAAAAATTAGGTGCTTCACAAACAATTAATGGAAAAGGCGATACTGTTTCAAAAATAAAAGAAATATTTGGTGAGCTTGGTGCTGATGTAGTGTTTGAAACAGCAGGCTCCCCTATTACAGCAAAACAAACTCAAGATATAGTAATGCGTGGCGGAAAAATAATGATAGTTGGAACTATTCCAGGAGAAACTCCTATTAATTTCTTAAAAATCAACCGTGAAGTAACTATACAAACTGTATTCCGTTACGCAAACAGATATCCAGTAACCATTTCTGCTATTTCAAGCGGTAAATTTGATGTAACTTCTATGGTAACGCATCAATTTGATTATAAAGATGTACAGAAAGCATTTGAGGATTCTGTAAATTGTAAAAATGAAATAATAAAAAGTGTAATAAAAATAGATTAATTAAATTTTTTGGAGTATGTATTTATGTTGGCTAATATAAAATATTGGGAAGAAAAAGCGCAAAAGGGACATTATGCTATACCGCATTTTAATGTGTGGAATGCAGAAATGTTGATGGGAGTAATTGATGCCGCTGAAGAGCTAAAGGCGCCAATTATAATATCATTTGGTACAGGGTTTGTTGGAAACACTTCTTTTGAAGATTTTTCTAAAATGATGGTTTCTATGGCAGAAAAAGCTTCTATACCTGTAATAACACATTGGGACCATGGGCGTAGTATGGAAATAGTAAAAAATGCCTATGAGCATGGCATGAACTCATTAATGAGAGATGCTTCTGCATTTGAATTTGAAGAAAATATACGTTTGACTAAAGAAGTTGTAGATTATTTTCATCCATTAGGAATACCAATAGAAGCAGAACTTGGTCATGTTGGAAATGAAACTGTATATGAAGAAGCATTGGCTGCATATAAATATACAGACCCTAATCAAGCTGCTGAGTTTGTAGAGAGAACGCAGTGTGATTCTTTAGCTGTTGCTATAGGAAATCAGCATGGAGTATATACATCTGAACCGCAAATTAATTTTGATGTATTAGAAAAAGTTAGTAAAGTTGTATCTGTACCTTTAGTATTACATGGTGCTTCTGGTATAGGCGATGAAGATATTAAAAAGGCTATTTCTTTGGGTATATCAAAAATTAATATACATACTGAATTATGTCAAGCAGCTATGCAGGCTATAGTAAAAAATCAAGATAAAAGTTTTTTAGAATTAGAAAGAGCTGTAAGACAAGCAGTTAAAGAAAGGGCTATGGAAAAAATTATATTATTTGGAACAGATAAAAAGGCGGTTTGATTTTGGATAAGAAATTAGATGTTATTTGTCTTGGAGCAGCTATTGTAGATATTATTCTTCAGCCTGTTTCAAGAAATATATTTGATATAGAATCATATCCAATAGAAAAAATAAAAATGACTATTGGAGGAGATGCTTTGAATGAGGCTACCATTATCAGCAGACTTGGATATAAAACAGGAGTGATTAGCTGTATTGGAATGGATGCTGCTGGAAATTTTATTATCGAGTCTTGTAAAAATGATAATATTGATATTGAAGGAATAAAAATAGTAAAAGAGATAGATACTTCTATTAATATAGGATTGGTTACAGATAATGGCGAGAGAACTTTTGTTACTAATAGAAACGGAAGCTTGTGGAAAACAAATATTGAACATATCAATTTTGATAAAATGAAACAGGCTAAAATCCTATCACTGGCAAGCATCTTTAATAATCCATTATTAGATGGTAAAGCATTAGTTAGTATATTTAAAATAGCCAAAGAAAATAATATGACTATTTGCGCGGATATGATTAGACCTAGGTTGGGTGAGACTTTAAATGATATAAAAGAGTCTTTACAGTTTATTGATTATTTCTTCCCTAATTATGATGAAGCTAAGCTATTAACTGGAAAAAGCAAATATGATGATATAGCTGATGTGTTATTAGAATGCGGTATAAAAAATGTTATAATCAAAACTGGAAAAGAAGGCTGTTTTATCAAAAATAATGAAAGAACTATTGTAATACCTGCTGTAAAGGGAATAAAGGCAATAGATACTACTGGAGCTGGAGATAATTTTGTTTCAGGATTTATATCTGCTATTTTGAAAGGTAAAAATTTGGAGGAATGCGGTATTTATGCTAATGCCACAGCCGCAATATCTGTACAATATGTAGGTGCTACAACAGGGGTACACAATAGTGAGCAAGTAACAGAAATTTTAAAAAAATATGAGGTAAATAAATAATGGAAAAAATGAAACTTGGAAATACAAATATTGAAATTTCAAGAATAGGTTTAGGTACTTGGGCTATAGGAGGAGGACCTGCTTGGGGCGGGGATAAAGATGAACAAGTATGTATAGATACTATTAGAAAATGTCCTGAGCTTGGTATCAATTTAATAGACACTGCTCCTGGATATAATTTTGGAAACAGTGAAAAAATATTAGGTAAAGCATTACAAAAAATGAACCGTAAAGATGTTGTTATTATAACAAAATGCGGTATTGTATGGGAGAGAAAAGGAAGCCTTTTTAACAAAGTTGGAGATATTCAGCTTTATAAAAACTTATCAAGAGAATCTATACTTGAAGAGATAGAAAATAGTCTTAAACGTATGCAAACAGATTATATAGATATTTATATGACTCACTGGCAAGCCGTAGAACCTTATTTTACCCCTATTTCTGATACAATGAAAGTTTTAAATGAACTAAAAGCAAGCGGTAAAATAAGAGCTATAGGAGCAGCAAATGTTACTGTAGAACATATTGAAGAATATTTAAAATATGGAAGTTTAGATATAGTTCAAGCAAAATATAGTATATTAGACCGTGCTATAGAAAAAGATTTGATTCCTATATGTAAAGAAAATAATATTACTATTCAAGCATATTCTCCATTGGAACAAGGATTATTAACGGGAACTTTACCTAGAGACTATATTCCTGTTGGTGCTCAATGTAATAAAAAATGGTTCCAAAAAGAAAATATGCAAAAAGCTATGGATATGATGGATAAATGGCAGGAACTTTGTAAGAAATATAATTGTTCTATCGCTAACTTGGCAATAGCTTGGATACTATCTCAAGGAAAATTTATTAATCTATTAAGCGGAGCAAATACTGTTGCTGAAATAGAACAAAACGTTAAGTCTATACAGTTAAAATTGTCTGATGAGGATATAAAATATATGCGTGAATTGGCTGAAAGTATTGATAAATAAATCTCAGTTAATAATTTATTTTGCTATTTATTATAATAAAAAAACTTTGATATAAATCTAATAAATGGTAAAATAAATAAAAAATTGAGGTTTAAATAATGAAAAAAAGATTAGATAAAATTAAGAATAAAATAGAAATTGATAAAAAGGTTACTGTTTCTGAATTGAGTAAAACTTTTAATGTAACAGAGGAAACAATTAGAAGGGACTTAGAAAAGTTAGAGATAGAAGGTTTTTTAACTCGTACTTTTGGAGGAGCAATATTTAATAATCAAACCCAAAAGGAACAAATGAGTTTTTATACTAGGGCTTCTATTAATATAGAAGAAAAAAGAAAAATAGCAAGTTTATTTTATAATATGATTGGAAATAAAAAAACTATAGCTGCTGATTCTAGTACTACTGTGATGGAAGCTATAAAAGCCATAAAAAACATAAATGGTTTAACTATTCTAAGTTCTTCTACTGAAATTTTTAGAGAATTATTAGGCTCTAAAATAAATATTATTTCAATAGGAGGAACATTTAATGAGAAAACTCTTTCGTTACAGGGAAATTTAGCCAAAGAAAATATAAAAAGATATTATATGGATATTGCATTAATAAGCTGTAAAGGATTGGATATCAATAAAGGTGTTATGGATTCTAATGAAGGAGATGCTGAAATAAAAATGGAAATGATCAAGCAGGCATCAGAAGTAATACTTCTTGCTGATAACACTAAATTTAATAGGAAAGCGCTGGTACAATTTTTAGATTTAAATAAGGTGAATTATATAATAACAGATAAAAAACCTACTGATGAGTGGATAGACTTTTGTAGAGAGGCAAATATAAATTTGATTTATTGATGTAACAAAAATATTCCTGTTTGATTATCCGTATAATCATATATAAGCGAGGAATAAAATGAAAACAAAAAAACATCAAATGTCTATTGTAAAAAAAATGTTAATAGCTGTAGTATTGGGAATAATATGCGGTATATTATTTCTATACTTAAGAGAATATTTATTATCAGTAAATAAAGAAAAAATTTGGATAATTATAAGCAAAATATTGTTTAACGATATTTCTGAAGAGAAAGGATTTTATTCCATAGGACTCTTTTATATTGTTGGTCAATTATTTATGAGATCAATACAGTTAATGATTGTTCCATTAGTTTTATCATCTTTAACAATTGCATTATGCAGCATGACAGATACAAATAGATTTGGAAAAATTGTTGGAAAAACTATTATAATATTCATTATTTTTTATATTGTTGGAGCTTTATTGGCTAGCTGTTTTGCATATTTCCTTAAAAATTTAGGTGTTTTTTCAGTACAATTGCCTGAAATGTATGAAAAGTCTATAATAACAATGGAGGCATATAATCCGCTTGTAACAATTATAAATATAATACCATATAATATAATAGATTCTATATCCTCAAATAATAGTATACTTTCTGTTGTATTAATTGCTGTAATAATGGGGATTTGTCTCAATAAAATCGGAAGAGAATCTAACTATATTAAAGAATTATTAACTGGTATAAGTAATATAGTAAACTTATATATGAATTTTATTATTAATAAAATAAGCCCTATAGCCATCTTTTGTATGATTACAAGAAGTTTTGCTATATACGGCATAGAATATTTAACACCTACAATTGCTTGGATGATATCAACTATAATTATTAGTATAGTATTAGTATTTACAATTTATCCCATTGGCATTTTTATATCTACAGGTTTAAATCCATTTGTTTTTATTAAAAAAATTACAAAAGTAGGTTTATTTGCAGCAGCAACAAATTCATCAGCTGCCACACTTCCATTGAATACCAAAACCTGCATAGAAGAATTAGGATGCAGTGAAGAAATTAGCAGTTTTATTTTGCCAACTGGTATGACTATAAATATGAACGGTACCACAGTAATGCATATGATGTCAATAACTTTTATTGCCACAGCAGCTGGAATTAATTTAAAACCCGAACATCTTGTTATAGCTGCTTTTCTATCAATATGTACAGCTATGGGAACACCTGCTATACCAGTAGCAGGAACAACTATGATATTTGTTATATTATCTGGACTTGGATTTACTTCTGATTTTTGTATGATTGGATATGCCTTAGTGCTTGCTATGAATTATCCGCCAGGTATGGCAGCAATTACTTTAAATGTTGTAGGAGATGCTGCGACAAATGTAATTATAAATGAAAAAGAGAATAAATTAGATAGAGAAAAATATTATAGTTAATGCTATTAATTTATTACGGTATGAATTAGTGTAAAATATTAATTCATGCCGTAGTATGTAATTATTAATTCTAAAAATTATATCAAAATCTTTTAAATTAAAAAAACTACTTCACGCACGGTGAGTAAAATTTTGAATTATAATAAAATTTATAATTTTCAATTAATGTATATTTGTAACTTTACTCTGCGTGCGGTGAAGAGATTATAAATCTAAATAAAATTGGGGTGGGCTTTAGAATTGCAGAGAATATTTTAAAGAAGTATAAAATAAAAATAACAGATATAAATTTTAAATATATAGGGCGGGCAAATGTAAATAAATTTATAAGTAATAAATCATTCGTAATTTTTTTATATTTTATTTAATAGTATTTTTATTTGTACTTTTGATTCTTTGATGAAATTAGCACAGTGTAGACGAAAAAAGGATAATAAAAAAGGCGATACCTCATAAAAAGATACCGCCATTAATATTTTAATATACTTAAACTATTTATTATTTAGACTCAATTATAACTTTATGCTGTCCGTCATAACCAAACACCTCAGGGTTATACATCTCTTCGGCCTTAGTAGCAGGAAGTAAATATTCACCAGGTGTAACAGCACGAACTACATATTTGTATACATGCTCACCCTTGTCTAAAACATCAGCAAATAATAATATTTTGTCATTGTAGTTTTCAGTGTGATTAAATCCGCCCCACCACCAAGTATTATTATAATTTCCTGTGATGTTTTTAACTTCGCTGCTTTCTGTAGCAAATGAAGAGTTTAATATTCTCATACCAGAAGCAATAGGAGTGTCAACTACAACAAAATGTCTTTCATAAGGAACTGTAACTTTTACCACAACCACATACTCTTCGCCTTGTTTGAATTTCTCTTTAGTAAGGTCTAATACTCTGCCGTCTTTAGTTTGATACTCTCTCACAATATTTATTCCCATATCTCTATTAACAGCTAACTCACGAGGTGCATAAGTAAGTCTTACACCATAATAAAGTCTTCCAGCACCATTTCTTCTAATATTTGCTATAGAAGCTCTTGTATTTAAATTGCTTAATCTCTCATTCATAAACTCACTTAAAGCATAATTTTGTGTTAAGCTAGGCTGAGTTCTTGAATTAAATGTTTCAGCAAGTAAAGTTTTTCCCTGATATATAAACTCTGCTTTGAAATTAGGTTTAACATTTTCGTATTTTTTGTAATACATATTCATAGCAGAAAATACTGACACATTGTCTTGAGTGTTTAAATATCTGCCGTTTTTTCTTGATTGAACAAGCCAGCGAACCACTTTTTCATTGATAGCATTGTCGTATCCTGTTTCTATCAAAGCATATAAAGCAACTGAAGTATCTCTCACTGATGAAGAGTGTATCCAGTAAAGATTTTTATATCTCTCTTCTAATTCATAATGAGCAGTATTAGGGTCTTCTTTAATGGTGTTAAGTATATATTGTCTAACATCAGTAAATGACTTGTTATCATATTTGTTATAATACATAGCTCTCATTAATTGAACCTGTCCATAGAAAGGTATATTATTAACTTGAGGGTATATTCTGTCTATTATAGCTTTTACATCGTTAGAATTATATCCGCCTTCTGCAAGCACTGCTGCAATATAAGATATAGATGAAAGATTAATATACTCATCAAACCAGAAGCTAGGTTTTTCAGCCTCACCGCTCTTAGCATAATTGTTAATATATTCTAATGCCAATTTTAGAGAGTTTTCGTCTATAGTGTAGCCCTCTTTTTTAGCTTTAATCATAGTCTCAGCAGCATAAGCAGTAAGCCAAGGAGATATCCAAGTTTTGCTAGGATAATAAGAGAATCCTCCATTAGGGCTTTGATAAGTAGGCATAGCTTTTAAGAAATTATTTACTGTATTGTCTAATTCTTCTTCAGCTATATCAGTAAGCTTCATGTCTACTAATAGTCTCTTACTTGTTATTATAGGATAAACTCTTGATAACTGCTGTTCCAAACAAAGGTAAGGATAATTTATAAGATAATTTATTCCTCCTGTAAGCTCGCTAAATGCACTAGGAGACATATAAACTTCTAAACTTCCAGCACCCTTATAAGCCTCTGTAGTATTTGGCACTCTAATCATTAAATCAGTGTTGTTGTTTGTAGTGCTTGAGAACATTGCCACAGATTCTGTAGTCATAGGGATATTAACTTTAAATGTTTTCTCTACAGCATCAGTATATTCTCCGCCTTTAGCAAGTATTGTAACTTTAGCTTCTCCGCTGTTTGTAGTTATAATATCAAATCTTACATCAGCATTGCCGCCTTTAGGCACAGTTATTTTCTGAGTAGCATTTTGTATTAAAGCATTAGAAGATACAGCTTGAACTTCTATCTCTAAATCTTTATCAGAATAATTATAAACTATGCTTCCAGCCTTAAACTTATCTTCAACATAAGCAAACTCTGGAAGTGTAGGCATAAGCATAATATTTTTCTTAACTACAACAACATCATCAGAAGCACCAAAATAACCGTCTTTATTGATAGCAGAAGCCATTATTCTAAATGATGTAATATTATCAGGTAAATTAAATGTAACAGTAGCCTTACCATTAGCATCAGTTTTTACTCTTCCTTGATAAAAAGCAGTTGTTAAGAAGTTCTTTCTTATACTAAACACATCCATACCCATAGCCTCAGCTTTAGCCATAAGCATATTGTCTGCTCTCATACCATCTCCGCCAGGTGTGTCTCCTTTCTCGCCATAATTACGCTGACCTATTAAGTGTATTCTTGTGTCAGCACTTGCCACACTCAAAGGTCTCTGTCCATAGAAAGTATTAAACCAGTTTGGAGTTTTATAGCCTATTAAATTCAATACTCCAACATCAACTACGCTTAGCATAATCTCTGTTTCCATAGGCTCACTTTCTTTAGTTTCAACATATAAATCTACTGTCATCTCATCACGAGGCTCTAAACTGTCAGCAGATTTTGTTATTGTTACATTAAGCTCTTTTTCACGAGGAGATACTGAAAGCCCAGCATAACCAATCTTAAACGATGGCTTTCCTTCGTCTGTAGCATAATTAGTATAAGACTCATTTTCAACTCTTCCTTTGACAAGTGAAACACCCACATAAACATTAGGTAAATATTCAGGTTTTATAGGCACTTCTATTAAAGCAGTAGAGCCTTCAATATTTGTAACAAAAGAATCTATTACATATTCTCTCTCAACTGTTACCAAAGCAGTAGCAGATTCATAAGGAGATTTTACCATTATTCTTGCTGTTTCATAAGGTTTATACTCTTCTTTTTCTGTGATAAGCTCAAGTAAATCATCATCAAACATAGCCCAAGGAGCATAATCTTTACCTATAACATACATATATTCATCAGCAGCAACTTCTCTCTTTTTAGAATCTTTTGCTCTTGCTAACACTATATAAAGACCAGAGTTTGTAGGAGTAAAGCTGTAGGCAACAGGGTCTTTTTTTGTTGTAACTGTAGTAGTTTCAATAACATCATCAATCTGTGTAGACTCCCACTCAAATCTTCCGCCTGTTATAGCCTTTCTTACAGACTCCCAATGTCTTCTTATAACTTGAACTTCTATTTTTTTGCCTTCAAGCCTATTTCCTTCAGTATCAACTGCAATAAACTCTAACTCTGTAGGCTTATCAGTTTCCAAGAAATAACCTTGTCTTTTTATACCAATATAATAATCACTTCCATGAACCAATACACTCTTAGTTGTGCTTACTTTTTGAGAATCCTCACCAGATACTGTTGCCTCTATTGTAACATAAGCAGAATGTATTGAACGGCTTGCATCCACTGTCGGACTATAAGCATATTCTCCGTTTTCATCTAATGAACCAGTACCAGTAGCTATTGTAGAATAATAGTTATTATAATACTCATCTTCAAACCAGCTTAATTTTGTAAATCTAAATCCTGCATTGTTAGGAGGAGTGAAGAAAGTTTCATTCATAGATATATTATAATCAACTCTATTAGATATCATAGGCTCGCCGAACAAATACCAGCCAGACATCTTAATAGGCATAGTGTCGCCTAAATAATAATTTTTATCTTCAACCCAAAGTCTGCTTTCATATTCTAAAGGCTTAAACTCTTCAACTCTAAAGCTCTGTGATAAACTATAAAGCTCTTCATCATTGTTTTTTTCATTAGAATTAAATGCCACCCTCACGCTATAATAGCCAGTAGGAGCATCTGCAGGAAGAGTAAAGTCTATTAAATAAGAACCAAATTCATTTAAGCTAACATCTCCCTTATAAATCTCTTCGCCTCTTGAGTTATTAACAGTAAATGAGCCATTTTTCAAATTAGTAGGTATATTCCAATTTCCAACAATGTTTTCTCTTACAACACCTTTTATATGTACTTCTTCGCCTGCCTTATAAAGTCCTCTCTCTGTAAACATAGAACCATTATACTCTTTGTCAGCAGGTGAATAATCATAACTTATATCCATTCTCCAAGGTGAAACACCTGTACCCCAATCGCTATTGATAAAAGATACATCATCCCCCTTTGTAACTATTGCCCATTGTCTTGGTGTATCCCATCTGCTTGCTCTTTTTATCCCAAAACTTCTAAAACCTTTAGTAGTAGCTATTCCATTTTCATCGGTTGTTGCTTTTTCTAATACTCTATTAAAGTCATCTCTTATCTCTACTTCTGCACCTGCAACAGGCATTCCTGTTTTTAAGTCTGTTACAAATATTGTATTTGAATCACCTGAGAATTTTCCTGTTACGCCCATAGATGTTATTTGTATTTGTGAAGCTGTTGAATAATCGTACTCGCTTTGGTAGCCTGTTTTACTTTTAAACTCTATTGATAAAAGACCGTACTCTTTATTATTCATATAATTTGTTAAATATAGTGCAGTTGTAATGTATCTGTTTCTTTCAACATTTGGAGTATATTCTGTATTATTATTGTAGCCAAATAAGTTTTTATATTTATTAGTATAATTTCTAAACTCTAGAGTTTCATCATATCTATATACTTGTTTATTTACAAACAAGAAAGGTATAATATTTTCTTTATCAACGTATCTGCTTTGTATATAAATTGTATTAGGGTTCATTACCTGCACTGGAAGTTTTACGCCTTCATAAGCTTCTACAACTCCCATTCCAGAAGGTATTGAAACGCTTGGGTTATAATCTGTAACATTTAATGTAATATTTTTTTCTTCTCCTAAAGTTTGTCCGTAAATATCTTTTAAGCTTCCTTTAATTTTTATATTATAAGTGATATTAGGGTTAAATCTAAGGGCATAAAGCGAGAAGCTTTTAGAAGACCATGAGTTTTGTTCTATTTCTTCTTGTGTAGGAAGCTGAATTTGCGGGCTTATTTCCATATTTTTTATTAAGTTAGCCCACTCTACTCTTGTACTGAATTTTATTTCTGGAGCTTTTGGAGAATATGATGCTGTTACTGTTTGCTCTTCTTCTCCATTAAAATAAAAATCATCATGCGTAGAGAAATTAAAAGTATCATTATCTGCTGTGCCTAAATCTCCATTAATGGCAGCAAGTCCTTCTTCTATATACACACTTATTTCATCATCTTTATTTAAAGCTTTTTTAGGTTTTATAACCAATACCTGATTTAATTCATATTCATTAGTTTCCCATTCTCTTAAATCTTCTATTTTTGCATATCTTACATCAAAATCTATCTCTCTATAATTATTGCTTGATATTAATTCTATTTTCTCTTTTGCACTTTGCAAATATATTGGCATATTATAATAAATAACTATATTAACATCTGTAGGAAGGTCTGATTGTCTGTCATAAGGAGAACTTTTTTGCATTATTGGTCTTAAAGTATTAAAAGTCCAAGTATAATCATTTTCTAATATATCACCTGTAAGTTCGCTTTTAATTCCTTTTTTAAGCGTAACTTCTATTTTTGTATTGTCTGGTAAAGCTTCACTAGGATAAAATGCTAAAGTATTAACAGAAAGCCACCTGTATTTACCTTTGACATCTATATTAAAATTAAAATATTGATTAGTTACTTCTTTTACAGCTTGCAATGCAACCATTTGCTGATTGAAAGTTACTGTTATAGCTTCATAGTTAGCTCTGCTTGTATTCTCTCCAATAGGAGTAGTTCTGTCGATACTAACAGCACCAAATAAAGATAAACTGCTCATAAAAATAAATGACATAATAATAATATAAAATATTTTTAGTCTTAGAATGGACTTTCCCATAAATACCCCCAGATAATATTCAATTATAATGTTATACCATAAATAATTTTAAAGTAAATAATAAATTAGAATTTATTATATTTTATTTAACAATAATATTATGAAAAGAAGATAAAATTTTTAGTTTATAAAAAATATCTTGTAATATGTATCATATATTTTATAATAAAAAAATGATTAATATTGTTTATGAAGATGAATATTTTTTAATAATTAATAAAGAATCTGGCATAGAAGTAAATGATTCTATAATAAACATAATAAAAAAAGATTATCCAAATATAAAAGAACTTTTTTTGGTGCATAGATTAGATAAATACACATCTGGAATACTTATACTTGCCAAAGATAATAATATAAAAACATATTTTGAAGATGCATTCAAAAATAGAGAAATTAATAAAGTATATCATGCTATAGTTGAAGGCATACCAAAAAATATGAAAGGCACTATAGATATACAAATAGCAAAAGACACAAATAATCCAAATAAAAGAATAGCAGTAAAGAAAGGCGGAGAGACAGCTATAACATATTATAAAATATTAAAAAAGTTTAAACTACATTCTCTTTTAGAACTTAAACCAATTACAGGAAGAACTCATCAAATAAGAGTACATTTGTCTTATTTGGGGAATCCTATAATAGGCGATAAAATATATTCTAAAAATGCCAAACTTTATAATATAAAAAGCTTTGCCCTAATAGCTAAGGAAATACATTTCATACACCCAATAACTAAAAAAAATATAGATATAGAAATAAAATACAATAAAGAATTTTTAAATAGCCTAAAAATTTTATCTCATAAATAGTTAATGCTTTATCTTTGCTATAAATATATTTTCTATATCTTCAATAGTTTTTATAGTGTTAAGTATATTATTAATAGTAGTTTTTCTTAATACAAACATCATATTATTATCTTTACTTAGAGTTTTATCTACATTTATAGAATTATTATTAAAAGCATTAATAAAAGAATCAATTTCATTTTTTAAAGATTTAAATCTTACATAAAAATCTTCTTCTTTATCTTTAAAATCTTTTATTATTAAATCATTATTATAATGAGTAAAACCTAAAATAGGAGAAAAAAGTTCATCACTAATAGCCATATTTTTAGCAACAAATATAATATCTGAAACTATAGCACTGCTTGTATTAGTTCCTCCTGCCCCTACCCCATAAAATACATTGTCTCCAGCAATATCACTAATAATTTTAATAGCATTAAAACTATAGCTTGTTCTAGCTAAAAAGTTTCTGTCTTTTATAAAAGTAGGCATAACATAAACATATAAATTATTGTTTTTATCTATACTGGCATCAGCAATAAGTTTTACAGTATATCCTAATCCCATAGCAAATATAATATCATCTAATAAAATATTTCTTATACCTCTAATGTAAATATCTTTCATATTAATAATATTACAAAAAGCTATAGATGCTAAAATGCATATTTTGTGCGCTGTATCTATACCATCTATATCAAACGTAGGATCAGCTTCAGCATAACCTCTATCTTGTGCCTCTTTAAGAACCATGTTAAAATCTGTTTTTTGTTTAGTCATATTAGTAAGTATGTAATTACAAGTACCATTTAATATACCTGATATTGATTCTATATTATCAGCAGTTAAACTCTCTTTCATAGCTCTTATTATAGGAATAGCTCCCGCAACAGAAGCTTCAAAAGCAATATCTGTTTTTCTGTCTTTTATTAATTCTTCAAGACTATTAGCCAATAATGCTTTATTTGCAGTAACAATAGGTTTATTAGATTTTAGTATTAACTCTTTTGCTGTAGTCATTCCGCCAAGAACTTCTACTATAATATCTATTTCATTGTCATTTAATATATCATTTAAATCTTCTGTTTTATTTTCTATAGTATCAAGATATTCATCATGTTTTTCTTTTATATTTCTGCTAAATACTGTTTTTACTATTAATTTAAATCCGCTTCTTCTTTCTATGCTTTTATTATTCGTTATAATAGTTTTTAAAGTAGCCCTTCCAACATTACCATAACCTGCTATTGCAATTTTTATTTCTTTACTTTCATTCATATCTATCTCACTTTATTAAATATAATAGAAATTTATTTGTTAACTTTTAAGTATATAGGACTATATAAAAAAAATCAAGTTACTATATATAGTTTTTTATATTGGAAAGTTATATATTTATAAGTAATTAAATATTTATAAGTTAATTAAAAAATTTATTTATTATTTCTTTTAAGCTTTCTTTATCCAATTTATAAATATTAAGTAATTCATCTCTATTAGCAGTTTCAAAAAACTTATTTGGAAGAGCATGTATTTTTGTTTTTTTATTATATATTTCGTTGTCAGAAAGAATATTCAATATGGCAGAACCAACTCCCCCCCTTTTTACACTTTCTTCAATTATTAAAATATTGTCTGATTTTTTTGCAGCATCAATTATAGTTTTTTCATCTAAAGGATTTAATGTGCATAAGTTAATAATAGTAGTATCCAAATTAATTTCATTTACAGCATCAACAATATCAATCAAAGTTTGTCCATAACTTATAATGCAATTTTTTTTACCTTCTCTAATAATATGAGCCTTACCAATTTCAAAGTTATCAGGTATTATATTTTTATCGCATTCTCTTACAGAAGACTTATTATATCTTATCACTGTAGGACCATTATATTTATAAGAAGCTATAAACATATCTTTAAAATCTTTTTCAGCTACAGGAGCCATTATTACTATGTTTGGAATAATGCTTAAGAATGAAATATCATATACACCCTGATGAGTATCTCCGTCTTCTGGCACTAAACCAGCCCTATCAATCATAAACTTAACATTAGCATTCATTATGCCAACATCATGTATAACTTGGTCATAAGCCCTTTGCAAAAATGTTGAATACAAATAAACATAAGGTATAAGTCCGCTCTCTGCAAGACCTACAGCAAATGTAACGGAATGCTGCTCTGCTATACCTACATCAAAATATCTGTCTTTAAAAAGTTTAGCATATTCACTAAGCCCTGTTCCAGATTCCATTGCAGCAGTTATTGCAATTATCCTTTTATCTTCTTTTGCAGCATCTACTATGCATTCGCCTGCAAGATTAGAAAAAGTTTTTGATGACTTCTTTTTTAATTCTCCTGTTTCTATATCAAAAGGAGCAATACCATGAAACTTTGTAGGGTTTTCTTCTGCTATAGTATATCCCTTGCCTTTTATAGTATTTACCTGAACAATTCTAAGACCATGTATAGATTTCACTTTTTCAAATGTTTCAATAAGCTCTTCATAATTATGTCCATCTACAGGACCAAAATATTTAAATCCAAGTCCGCTAAATGCTATACCGGGTGCAACAAAACTTCTTATAGCACCCTTACCTCTATCTATAAACTCGTTTGCAATATCCCCAAATGGAAGTGTGGAAACTAAATTTTTTAATTTGTATGATGCATCTTGAATAATACTATCGTTTAAAGTTGTATTTAAAAACTTTGAAATAGCACCTATGTTTTTACCAATAGACATTTCATTATTGTTTAATATTATTATCATATCTTTATCAGTATGTGCTATATTATTCATAGCTTCTAATGCCATTCCTCCTGTCATAGCACCATCACCTATAATAGCTATAACCTCTCCGCTATAGCCTAATATTTTTTTGGCACTTGCTATTCCATAAGAAAATGAAAGCGAAGTTGAAGAATGCCCTGTTTCTTCTATATCATGTTCAGACTCTTCTCTTTTTGGAAAGCCTGATAAACCTTTATATTTTCTTAAAGTATTAAATCTATTCTTTCTTCCTGTGAGGATTTTATGCGTATAAGCCTGATGCCCAACATCAAAAATAAAAGCATCTCTTGGAGAATTAAACAAATAATGCAAAACTATAGTTAAATCAACTACACCCAAATTACTTCCTAAATGTCCGCCTGTCTCTGATACACTTTTTATTAAAAACTCTCTTATCTCTGAAGCTAAAATTGGAAGCTCTTCTACACTAAGTTTTTTTAAATCATCTATAGAGTTAATGTTTTCTAAATACATACAGCCTCTTATAAAAAATACTATTAATATTATAATACCGAAATTTTTTAAGTTTGTCAATTTTTATAGTTTTGTTTTTATTATTTTCGGGGACTAGCCCTACCACTTCTTTTACGACCAAAGGGAGTCCTTTAGGACGACCGTAGGAAGTGCCTTCGGTATTGGTATAAAAGAAGCAAAAGAACTGCATTTTAATACAATTTTATAGTACTACACTATATTTAATATATATATTACCAACATATAAATCTAAAATAATTGCATTTTTTGCAACTTTGACGAAGTTCGCAGAGCGACCGAAGGAAGTGCCTGTGGTGCGAAGGCTGGAAAAAGTTGAATAAAACAAAAACTTATATGACACAATATAGCTGTTTAGATATATTTATTATATGAGTATTACATTTTTTTCAACAAATTATCTAATGCTAAAAGGATTAAGTAAATAGCCATTTCTAATATAATTAATAGGTGTTAATATTATATAAAAAATTAGCATATTAAACATAGATATTATAAAAGAAAATATTAATAAAAGTGTATAAGCATCAATACAATTATTTATAAATATTAAAACGTTTTTTGGTATACCTATATTAAACAATATTTTAATGAGTATCAAAAAAGTGTTTATAATGAGAATACAAGCAAATAACACAATAACTCCTTTCCATGCATGCGATATATCTGCAGGGCTTAATTCCATATGAGAAGCTATTGATATTGAAAGATAAAGAAATATCCAAAAACTTAATTGCTTTAATGAAGAATTAACTATAATATTATTTATTATATTTTTTGATATATAATAAATTGAATTAAATATATTAAAAAACTCATTATAAGCAAAAGAAAAAACGCCGTATTTATTGCTATAATTTATCTTTGGTATATTAAAAATATTTTCTTTAAGCTCCGGCTGTAAAACTATAAAAAGCAAATAAACAATAAAACTTCCAACTATAATTGGTGCTATGCCTATAAAAAAATTCCCAAGCTGCTGATACCAACTGCGAGAATCATAGCTATGAAGAACATAGCCTATTGTGTCAGATTTGGTATTAAAAAGTTTTATATCATCAATTCTATGCCTAAATATAATGCAAAATAAGGCATGAGAGATTTCATGTATTGGCGTTCCTATCCAGCCTGTTATATATAATTCTGCCTTGCTTCCTAAAGTCTTTGCAAATAATCTTCTTGTTGTATAAGAAATAAAATAAAGCAAAAATCCAAATATTATAACATTGCCGAATAATCTAATTAAATCTATTACAGTCTTTGAAACTATTATAAACAAAAAATAAAATACATCTTTAATCATTGTGTTAGTTTATATCGGAAATAATAATGTTTATAGTGAAAGAAAATTAAATATATAAAAAAACATAAAAAAATTAATTATTTTGTTTGACTTTTATGTTTTTTTGAATATAATAACTACATATAGAAATATTAAAAGGAGTGAAAAATGTACTTATCGTATAACACCTGTCAAATTAATTTAACTTCAAATATTCATTTTCAACTTTCTAAATTCTATAAGTCTTTCAAACGTAAGTAATTCTAAATATTAATCTTAATTAAAAACAATAAAAAATTATAAAATATTATTAAAAAAATTAACTTAATACTATATTTAAAAGTTAACATATTATATTATTAATTTATAGTATTACAAGGTTATAAGTGTATGCAAAAAAATAAATATTTAATATTAGATGATAAACTTAATTCTATCGAGAAATATTTAATAGATTTAAGGCGAGATTTGCACAAACACCCTGAATTAGGCTTTGAAGAGTTTTACACATCTAAAAAGATTTCTTCTATACTAAAAAGTTTAAATATAAAACATAAAGTAAAAGTGGCAGAAACAGGAATAGTAGCAGATATAGAAGGAGAAGATAAAAGTTTTACAGTGGCATTTAGGGCTGATATGGATGCTTTACCTATGGAAGACTTAAAAAAATGCGAATACTCTTCAATAAATAAAGGTAAATGTCATTCTTGCGGACATGATGTTCATACTACAATATTAACAGGAATTGCAAAATATTTTTCTGAAATAAAGCCGCCATGCAATATAAGGCTAATATATCAGCCTGCAGAAGAGACTACAGGCGGTGCTTTACCAATGATTAAAAAGAATGCATTAAAAAATGTTAATGTAATATATGGTCTTCATGTTAATCCAGAATTAAAAGTTGGAAGCATTGGTGTAAAATATGGAGCAATGTATGCTAGTTCAAATATGTTTGATGTAAAAGTGTATGGAAAATCTGCACATGGGGCAAAATCATACAATGGAATAGACAGCATATTAATAGCTAGTCATATACTAACTCAAATGCATAGTTATACTTCATCATTTACAGATGGAAGTATGAGGCTTCATGTTGGGTTGATAAATGGAGGAAGTGCGAGAAATATTGTTGCTGATTCTGTAAAAATGGAAGGCATTATAAGAATGCTTTGCGATGATAAAAAAAGAAAAGAGAGACTAACTGCAATAGAAAAAATTGTTAAAAACACTGCATATAGTTTTAATGCTAAAGCAGAGTTTATAAATATGCCTTCGTATCCTGCTTTGATTAATCATAGCAATGCTGTAGATATAGTAAGAGAATCTGCTAATAATATTAAATTAAATATTGTAGAAGAAAATGCTAATATGACAACAGAAGATTTTAGCTATTATCTTCAAAACATAAGCGGTGCTTTTTTTAGCTTGGGAGTTGCAAACAAAAAAATAAACTACCCTATTCATAATAGTATGTTTGATATAGATGAAAGTGCTATTAATATAGGAGTAAAAATGCAGATAGCTAATGTTTATGAAAGTTATTTAAAAAAAGATTTATTTAAAAAAATAAAAAACAACTAATAAATAAAAAAAAGGAGAAAAATTATGTCATTATTCGAAGGAGCTGGTGTAGCTTTAATAACACCATTTACAAAAGACGGAGAGATTAATTATAAAAAACTTGCTGAACTTATAGAATATCAAATAGCAAATAAAACAGATGCCATAATAGCAGCAGGAACAACAGCAGAAAGTGCTACACTTACAAGGGAAGAGAGAATAGAAGTAATAAAATTCTGTATAGAAGTTACAAATAAAAGAACAATGCTTATAGCAGGTACAGGAACTAATGTCACCAAAACAGCAGTGGAACTTACACAAAAATCATGCGAATATGGTGCAGATGCTATAATGGCAGTAACTCCATATTATAACAAAGGTAATGAAAGCGGACTTATTGACTACTACACACAAATAGCAAATGCATCAAAAGCACCTGTTATAATGTATAATGTACCTTCAAGAACAGGTGTAAAACTTCCGCTTAATGTTATTAAAAAATTATCTGAAATATCAAATATAGTAGCAATTAAAGAAGCAAGCGGAGATATGAGCTATACTGCCGATATTGCAAACATTGCTCCGAAATTAGACTTATATTCTGGAAATGATGATATGGTTACTCCTATACTTGCTTTGGGAGGTAAAGGAGTTATATCTGTTACAAGCAATATTATACCTAAAGAAAATCATGATATGGTAATGAACTTCCTTAATGGTAAAGTAGAAGAATCTATAAAAGCACAAGTACATTATATAGATTTAGTGAGAGCTATGTTTATAGAGGTTAATCCAGTGCCTATAAAAGAAGCTATGAATATAATGGGCTTTGATGTTGGACCTTGCCGTTCACCTCTTGGACCTTTAAGTGAAAAAAATAGAGAGTATGTAGCTCAAATAATAAATAAATATGGGATTAAAAAATGAATACAACTAAAATAATAATACATGGTATTGGAACAATGGGAACTATATTAAAAGATATAGTTGAAAAAGATGATAGTTTAGAGTTAGCTGGTTTTGCTGATAATCTTACTAATGAAAAAGGTGATGTAATAGTAGACTTTTCTCATTTTTCATTAATTGAAGATATGCTTAATTATGGAGTAAAAAATAATATACCTATTGTAATATGTACTACAGGTTATGATGATAAAATATTAGAAAAAATAAATGAAGCATCAAAAAAGATTCCTATAGTGCTTGCTTCAAATACTTCAATAGGTGTAACACTTATGAATGAGATAGTTTCAAAAGTTGCAAGTGTATTGAATGATTTTGATATAGAGATAGTAGAAACTCATCATAATAAAAAGATAGATTCTCCAAGCGGTACAGCTAAAACTTTATATAACACTATTAATAACACTTTGAATAATGAAATGCATTTAGTTAATGGCAGAAGCGGTACGCACAAAAGAGAAAAAAAAGAAATAGGAATGCATTCATTGAGAGGCGGAAGCGTGGTTGGAGAGCATAGTGTTATATTTTATGGAGATGATGAGGCGATTGAGATTACTCATAAGGCTATGTCAAAAAAGATATTTGCTCATGGCTCTATTAAGGCTGCTAAATTCCTCGTTGGTAATAAATCTCCAAAACTCTACAACATGAAAGAAGTATTATCTTAATTTTTAATAATAAAGTTATGAGCATTATGATAAAACTTATATTATGCTCATAACTTTTTAATATAAAAATTAATAATAAAAAATAATTAAAAATTGATTAATTTTTCCTTGACAAAATATAAAAATAAATTATAATTCTCCTTAAAGAAATAAAAATAATATTTCTTCCTGTATTAGGATTACAAAATGAAAAACAAATTAATCAATCTTTTTTCTTATTCATCTATCCTCTTCTTGAGGTGATCCTTAATTTCTTTTTCCAACTTTAATTTAAAATAATAAAAAATAGCAAATATAGTATAATAGTTTTTCTATTATGCATTATATTATACATTTTATACTTTTATTAACTATTTAAGGAGATTTCTATATGAAAATCGTAAATTCTTGGAATGATTTTGACCCATTAAAACATGTAATAGTAGGTAGAGCTGACAACTGCTGTATAGCTCCATCAGAACCAGCTTCAAAAGCTAAAGTACCATTAAACAGTCCAATGAGAGGTATGACAGGACCAAGACCATTGGATACTGTAGAAAAAGCAAATGCTCAATTAGATAATCTTTGTAAAATCTTAGAGCAGCATGGAGTAAAAGTTGATAGACCTACTCCTCTTCAATGGAATCAAGCAGTTGTAACACCTCATTTTATGACTGGAAGTATGTTTGGCTGTATGCCACCAAGAGATGTACTTTTAACTATTGGTAATGAAATAATAGCAGCTCCTATGTCTTTTAGATCAAGATATTTTGAGTATTTGGCTTATTCACCTATACTTAGAAAATACTTTGATGAAGACCCTGATTTTAAATGGATATCTGCTCCACGTCCAGAACTTGGAGATGCAAGTTATGATATGCATTATTTTGACGGAGATGTTACTGAAGAAGTTTTGCTTGAAAGAACTGCTAAGCTTCATATGGTTACAACAGAACATGAAATACTTTTTGATGCTGCTGATGTTATGAGAGTTGGTAAAGATTTATTCTGTCAGCATGGTTTAACTACAAACAGAAAAGCTATGGAATGGTTAAGAAGACAGTATCCAGACTTTAGAGTACATGCTGTAAACTTCCCTGGAGACCCTTATCCAATACACATTGATGCTACTTTTGTACCTTTAAGACCTGGTTTAATAATTAACAACCCTACAAGAAAACTTCCAGTTGAACAAAGAAAAATATTTGAAGCTAATGGTTGGGAAATTGTTGATGCTGCTAAACCTGCACATGAAACTCCTCCGCCTCTTTGTTATTCAAGTGTATGGCTTTCTATGAACTGTTTGGTATTAGACCACAAAACAGTATTAGTTGAGGCAAGCGAAGTTTATCAAATGGAGCAAATGGATAAATTGGGAATGAATGTTATACCTGTACCATTTAGAGATGCTTATCCGTTTGGCGGCGGTTTGCATTGTGCTACTGCTGACGTTTACAGAGAGGGTTCTTGTGAAGACTACTTCCCTAAACAAGTGGATGACCCTACTTTAGTTACTTACAAAAAGTGGTAATTTGTATATAGATTGTGTTTTTTATATTGGAGGCGGGCCAAACTCGTCTCCATTTTTATATATAAATTATAATTGTTTTAATTTTATTGTTTGTATAAGTTTTTTATTCAACTTTTTCCCGCAGCAAAAAGTTTTCGCCCTTCGGGCACGCTTCGCGAAAGTGCAAGTATTCGAATTTTATATCTAAAAAATATATATAATGACACTATATGTTTATGTATATACTTCATAAAAATGCAGTTCTTTTGCTTCTTTTATACCAATAAAAGAAGTGGGGTGCGGGGCAAAGCCCTGCAAATATTTTAATATAAACAAATAGTTTTTTTATATTAATGTATGTTTTATTCAGCTTTTTCCCACCTTACACAGTGTGGACTTCATCAAAAAAGCAAACTGTTGCTCTGCTTTTTTAAAAATCAATTATTCGTATCATAAACCTCTTTGTTATTATAAAAATCTGTTTTCTTAATGTTTGTGTTATAATATATTATAGAAAGCAAACTCATTAATATAATCTGAGCTACAGGCATTGCAAGCCACACACCATTAAGCTTAAAAAATATAGGAAGAATCATTATGCATAATGGACTTACAAATAAAGGATCTATATATGTTAAAAAACTTGCATATTTACTTTCACCAGAAGAATAAAAATAAGCAGTACCAATTCTTACCATAGGCTGAAGTATAAACGATATAGCTATTATAGGCATGGCAATACTTACAATGTTGTTGGTTTCTATTGAAGCACCAAACATAATGCCTAATTTATTTTTAAACAAAAGAACTACTATTATTAATATAGAGCCTAACACAGAAGAAAATAATATTCCTCTTTTTAATACTTTTCTCATAAGCTCTTCTCTTTTAGCACCTTTAAAAAAACTAATCATAGGCTGACAACCTTCTGCAATACCCTCAAATAAATATATTATAGAGCCGTAAATATAATTAATTACAGAATAAACACTAGTTCCAATATATCCGCCATATTTTATGCATTGTAAATTATTGAATATTACTATTAAAGAAGGAGCCATTACAAGACCAAAAGGTGAAAGACCTATTTGAATAGCTCTTTTACTCATAGATAAATCAAAATCTGATAATCTTATTTTTGTTCTATATTTCTTTCTAATAAATAAATAATATATAGAAATAGCAGAAACTATTGCTTGTGCTATAATTGTAGCTAATGCAGCCCCAAAAGTTCCTAATCTTAAAACCATTAAAAACACATAGTCTAATATAATGTTAGTTATAAGACCTATACCCATAAAGCTCATAGCATGTATAGTTTTACCAGAATTTCTTATTATAGGCATACTTCCTGCAGATATAATTTGAAAAGTTCCTCCTAATATAATAGTTGTAATATAACTATTAGCTTGCTCAAATATTATCCCCCTTGCACCAAGCTGATAAATTAATTTGTTTTTTATTAAAAGAAGTAATACAGTTAATATGATGCTTGCTATTATTAAAGTAATAAATGTATTAATTTTCGCCTTATTAAACTTATCTATATTTCCAGCTCCAAGATATGTAGACATTATAACAGAACCGCCCATTCCAAGCATAGCAGCTGTAGCAAATAACACTGTTCCTATAGGATAAACCAAATTGATTGCAGTAAGCCCATTGTCTCCCATAGAATTTCCTACAAAAAAGCCATCAACTACTATATAAAGCCCTCCAAGCATAGTTGATACTATAGAAGGAAGTACGTATTTGAAAAAAGATTTTTCCATCTCTTCTACTCTATTTATCATTGAAGCTCCTTAAAACATATTATAAAACATAACTTTTATATAGTCCGATAGTAGACTATTATATCCATTTAAAAATTATTGTCAATACTAAAAAACTTATATCAAGTAATTTTTATATAAATATTTTTTGATTGCAAAAAAGTTAACATAATTTATAATTTAATAAAATATAGTTTTAAGGAAAATAAATGCCAATAAGACTTGCAACTTCTGAAGATACAAAACAAATATTAGATATATACTCAAATTATATTGATACAAACATAACATTTGAATACTCACTGCCAAGCATAGAAGAGTTTGAAAAAAGAATAAAAAATATAATAGAAGTGTATCCCTATTTAGTATATGAAGAAGATGAAAAAATATTAGGATACGCATACGGCCATAGTTTTATGGAGAGAGAGGCATATAAATGGGACGTAGAACTTTCTATATATATGGATTATAATTATAAATCAAAAGGATTAGGAAAAAAGCTTTGTCTAACACTAATTAATATTCTTAAATATCAAGGTTTTAAAACACTTTATTCCAGAGTAACATCAGGCAATGCGGCAAGTGAAAAGTTTCATGATTATTTTGAGTTTAAAAAATGCGGTATTCTTTATAACACAGGATATAAATTATCCAAATGGCATGATGTAATCATATATGAAAAGCAAATTAATGAATATGATGAAAAACCAAAAGATATAATAAAGATAAAAGATATAGATAGAGACACACTCAAAACTATAATATCAACTATTTAAATAAAAAATATTTTTTATATTTTTATTTGCAGTGGCTAGACACCGTATCCCCACATTATTTTATGATATGACTTAAATATTTGCACTTTTTGCAACTTTTTGCGGCGGGAAAAAGTTGAATAAAACAAAAACTTATATTGTAATTGTTTAACTATATCTTATATAAATATATATTCATTAAAAATATTCGAAGCATTAATTTTATTATATGAATCTCCGCCTCTCCAATGCATTAATTTCTCGGATAGTTCAGTATCTCTGTATTCTCTTTCTTCTTTAGCTTCCAAAATATCCAAATAAGATAATATTTCTAAAAGTATAATCCTTTCATATTTTGAAGATGGAAAAATATCTTTTAAAGTTTTTTCTAATTTGTTTGCTGAGTCTTTTTCATTGTTATATGAATCTATTTGTTTTAGAATATCATTAAAAATTTTTACATCATATGGAGTTGGATAGAATTCAAAATCATTAATTTTTTTAAACTCTTCTAAATCAAAATAAATATATGATAAATGTTCAAGCCTCACTCCGCCCCATTTATATTTTTCAAAATTATATACATTTCTATCTTGTAAATTAAAGTCATCGCCTATGATATAGTAATTATCATTGCATTCATTACAATATGAGGGATATGATTTATTATTTATAAAACTATGAATATTGATTTTTTTGCCTAAATATAAACTTGATATAAAACTTCTTAAATTTAATTGTCTAGTTGACAAACTGCACAAAAATGCTCTTACTGTATTTTCAAAATTAATTTCTTTTACCAAATCATTTATTTTTATTATAAGCTCATCATGTTTAATAATTTCATCTGTAAAATCAAACATAAGTCCTTTTTCTTTTGCATATAAAAAATCATCATCATTTATTATCATTTTATCATCATCAATCCAGCCATTTTTCCAAAAATAATTAAATAATATTTTTTTAGCTTTCTTATCAGTTATATGCATGTACTATCCTCATATTTTTTTATAATATAAAAATATTTAAATATCTAATTTTCAACCTTCATCATTATGATATATCATTAATTTAGTCATACCGCCATAAACTAAGTATTTCCTACTTTAGCACTAAGATGCTGTAAAATATCTTCTTTGCTAAATTCTGCATTATATTTTGAGGCATCAGTAATAACAGATACTTTATTATTCATTTTATTAACCCTTTTATTAAACATTATTAAGAAATAATTATAAATATAAAATCAAGTTTGCTGATGGAACATTGCAGTAATATTGCAGTTTGTACAGATTTCTATAAATAAAGTACCTTCTGCTATAGATTCAATAGTATGCCATTGAATTTGCATTAAGTATTTCATTTTCTTTCCGCAGCTTGGACATTTCATATATTCCCAGTCCTGAATCCAATTAGCAAATCCGCCTATTGTATTTAAAGTATCATCAAATGCTCCATAAAACAAAGGCACTTCATGTTTTGAAAGAATATAATTATTGTTATGCATTAAATTTAATTCTTCTTCCTCTAAATAATTTTCTTCAGAAGGATAATAATTTTCAGACTCTTTATCAAAAGGAAGTATTTTGCTTCCTCCTTTTAAATCATATTTTGAATAAGTTGTATTATAAGTTACACAATTAGGACAGCATGAAGCCTTTATTATACCATCAACACCTATAAATTTAAGTCTTTTATCTCTGCCGTCAATAATAGCCATATCCATAGTTTTGCATCCGCATTCTGGACAATTTTCATTTCTTAATGAAGCTATTTTAATAGGGCTTTTTTCTTTTTCTTCTTTGTTTTGAGCTTTATCTAAATAATAGCATTTATCAAAATTTAGTATTTGCCTTTTTTTATCTTTATCAAAAGTCCAGCCCGCACATTCAGCATAATTGGAAGGATCAACATAAAGTTTCTTTCTCCATTCTCTTGGATTCATTTCAAAATCATATAAGCAGTCAAGTGAAATATCATCGCCCTGCATAGCTAAACATGATAATAAATTAGCTCCTTCAGAATAATCTTTAGTGGCTTTTATTCTTTTTATAAGTTCATCTCTTATTTCTTCACCTGCTTTATAATAAAATACTTTAGGATAATAAATTTTTTTCTCTAATGCTTTTTTTGCTATATCTTTTAAATCTATATTTCTATATGCAATTAAATCATAGATGTAAATCCCTTCTATTAATTCTTTATCAACATCTTTTTCATTTAGATTTTCTACATATTTATTGATCATATCTTTTATTTCATTATCAGTTAAAGATAGAGTTTTATTTCTCCCCTCTTCTGCCTTACATTTAAAGCATAAACCTTTATAACCCAATTCTACTCCGCATTTATCGCATTTATGTTTAAGCATATTTACACCTCAAATATAAATATTTTAATTGCTTTCATTATAGTAAAAAAAATACTATTTGTCAAAAATGTTTTATTTGTAGTTTATACTTGCAAATTTTAAAGTTTGTCAATTTTTATGTTGTTCTTTTTCCCGCCGCAAAAAGAACCAAAAAGTGCAATTATATAATTAATATTATTTAACACAATATTTATAATGGAATGACAAATTACTATTAAAATATAGAGTTAAAAAAAATCTTCAATAAAATAAAAAAATAATAAAACAATTTTTCATTATGACGATAAATCAAAATGGGATGATATATATTTTTTAATTAGGAGTTAAAAATATGAGAGTTACAGAGCAAGCCCAATATAATAGAGCTATAAGCAGTATCAAGAAAAATTATAGTGAAATGGAAGCATCTCAAACAAGGCTATCTACAGGTCAAAGAGTACAAAGACCGCATGAAAATGTTACATCCACAATCAATTCTATTTATTACAGAACAAGAAAATCATCATTAGATAGATACCAAAATAATATAGTAGACGGTAAAGAAAGATTAAGCGTAGCACATGATTCTATGAGTTCTATTACACAAGCCTTAGCAAGAGCAAGAGATTTAGCTGTACAAGGTGCAAACAGTACATATTCTGCAGAAGACAGAGCTAAAATGGCTATGGAAGTAGAAGAAATGATAGAAAGAATATACGACATATCTAAAACTCAAAGTAAGGGAGAGTTTATATTCTCTGGTACAAGTGTAAAAACTGCACCATTCAGAGCATTATACGGACATGATGAAAAAGCAGGACGTTCAATAATTCAAACAGTAATGTATGAAGGCGATGCTAATGCTCAAAACAGAGAAATAGAAAACGGTCAATATATAAATGTAGGTACACCTGGAAACTATGCTTTTTGGGGTACAAACATGGAAATAATATCAACAGTTGATGCAGGCAATTATGTTGCTTCAGAAAATCAGGATATTATGATAGATGATATGGTTATAAACATAAAGCAAGGCGACAATATTGAAGCTATAGTTCAGAGAATAAATGATGCTAATGGAAATGTTAGTGCTACTATAGGAGATTTAAGAGGAGGTGCTAAAGTTATACAATTAAAAACATCTACTCCTCATAAAATACTTTTACAAGATTTAAAAGGCGGCACTGTATTACAAGATATAGGTTTAGTAAGACAAGGAGCAGGAAACATTCCAGAAAACAATTATGAACCTAGTGCTGTTATCTCTGGTAAATCTTTATTTGAGAGTTTAATATATTTAAGAGATGCTATGCTTAATGATGATGTTAGAGCTATAGGAAGCGAGGCTTTAGGATATATAGATAGTGCCATAGATAATGTTACAACTGTTCAAGCTAATGCTTCTTCAAAAGTAACAAGACTTGATATGGGTTACAATAGTTTTGAAGACCAAAAACTTGCTATAGATGAAGCTTTAGCTAAAAATGAAAATATTGATTATGCTGAAGAGATTGTTAATTTCAATATGTGGCAATATGCTCATAATGCAACATTACAAACAACAGGAAGATTATTAGGAAGAACATTATTAGATTATATGAGATAATATAAACTAATTAACAATAAAAACTTAAAGGAAATTATTTAATGCCAGAAATAGAATCTAGAATATTAGGAAAAGTAGAAGTTTCTGATAACAATTTATATCACCTTAACGGCAGCATATTAGCATTTGAGGACTATGATGAGTTTTATTTGCTTAATATGGACGAAGATGGTACTTTTAAAATACTTCAATCTAAAGATGATAAAAATATATGTTTTATATTGATAGATCCATTTCTGGTATTTAAAGATTATAAACCAGATGTTCATGATAATGATATAAAACTGCTTGAAATTGAAAAAGAAGAAGATATACATTTGCTTACAATCGTAACAATACCAAATGATAATTTTAAAGCTATGAGTACAAATTTAATAGCCCCAATAGTTTTTAATATAAAAAATCACAAAGCGAGACAATGTACAGTTATTGGAGATAAATATAATACCAGACATTCTATATTTGCAGAAAACAATGCTGAAAATAATAATAAGAAAGAGGAGAAAAGTTGATATATGCTTGTACTATCTAGAAAAATCAATCAAAGCATTGTTATAGGCGATAACATAGAAATTATGCTTGTTGATATAAGAGGCGATCAAATAAAATTAGGCATCAATGCTCCAAGAGATGTAAAGATATTTAGAAAAGAGGTTTATGAAGAGATAGAAAGTCAAAACTTAGAAGCTTCTAAAGCAAATCCTGAACAATTAAATATTTTAAGCAGCTTTGTAAAAAACAAATTAGAGAAAAATAAATAATTTCTATAATACTATTCTTTCTAATTCATAATTAATTTTTATATATCGAGAAATAAAATCATTAAAATCTTTTTTATTACCCGTTGTAAAAAATTTTAAATGCCCACCAGAAGTATTAGCTAAATTGTTATCAATAATATATTTTTTTATAGATAATGCTATTTTCGTACTTGGGTCTATTATATTTTTTATATTAGTTTTTTTATTGTTTACAACAGATTTTATATCATCAATTATGAAAGGATAGTGCGTACAAGCAAGAAGCAAAGTATCAGAATTATCATCTATTTTTTTTACGTACTCTTCTAAAACTTTTAGTCTATCATCATAACTATACCAATTATTTTCTATCATAGGACATAATTTCTGACAAGCTACCTGAGTAACTTTTATTTTATCATTATAATGAAGTATTTTATCATGGTATATATTAGAATGAACTGTAAACTCTGTTGCCATTATAGATATATTATTATTTTTGGTATTATCAATTATATCCTCTACCCCATTAGATATTATTTCTATTATAGGTATATTATTATATTTTTCTTTTAATATATCATAAGACGAAGCTGTGATAGTATTGCAAGCAATAACAGCCATTTTGCAATTTTGTTTTACAAGAAAGTCTAATATTTTGATAGATAATTTATTAATCTCATCTTTAGATTTATCACCATATGGTATATTACTATTATCTCCAAGATATATATAATTTTCATTAGGAAGCATATTCAATAATTTTTTTAAAACACTTACGCCGCCAAATCCAGAATCAAAGACGGCTATAGGCTTAGATAACACACTCATTAAATAAATCCAAATAAAATTTTTGATATTATATACAGTATACTATAAAAGTCAAATATATTGTGATATATAGTTTTTATTTTGTATTAAAAATACTTGTATATATGTAAAAAATAGTGTATAATGTTTCCAAAATAAAAGTAGGAGGATTTCATGAACGGAAGTATCATAGAAGCCTTACAAATAATGCTTATAGGTATGGGCGTAGTAGTGTTGTTCTTGATAATATTAGTTTATGTAATGAAACTAGTAAGTGCTATTATTGCACAAGTAGATAAAATTATGCCTCAAAAAGAGGAAGAACAAACTGCATTACCAGTTCAATCTATGAGTAATGACAAAATGGTTGCTATTGCTATAGCTTTAGCACATGTTCATAGTAATAAAAAGTAATGGACAAGTATAAGGAGAAATTAATATGGCAAAAAAAGAAGTAAAATTTATGGTAACAGCATTTAGGGACGGATTTCAATCTGTTTACGGTGCGAGAGTATTATCCAAAGACTTTATGCCGGCTGTAGAAGCATTTGTAAAAGCTGGTGTTAAATATTTTGAATCTGGCGGCGGTGCAACATTCCAAAGTGCATTTTTTTACAACAATGAAAATGCTTTTGATGTAATGGATACTTTTAGAAAAACTGTTGGACCAGATGTTAATTTACAAACTTTAGCAAGAGGAGTTAATGTTGTTGGTTTGGAATCTCAGCCTAGAGATATGATTAAACTTCATGCTCAGCTTTTCAAAAAACATGGTATCACAACTATTAGAAACTTCGATGCATTAAACGATGTAAACAACCTAATTTACAGCGGACAATGTATTAAAGAAGCAGGTTTAAAACACCAAGTATGTGTTACTATGATGGCTCTTCCTCCAGGATGTGAAGGTGCACATGATGCTGCTTTCTATGGAAAAGTATTAACTCAAATAAAAGATAAAGTAGATTTTGACTCAGTATGTTTCAAAGATGCTTCTGGTACTACTACTCCTCAAGTAGTTTATGATACAATTAAAGAAGCAAGAAAGATTTTAGGTAAAGATGTACATATACAGATGCATAGCCATGAAACTGCTGGTATTGGTGCTATACAATATAAAGCTGCTTTAGATGCTGGTGCTGATTGTATAGACGTTTCTTTGGCTCCTGTATCTGGCGGTACTTGTTCTACAGATTTAATAGTTATGTGGCATGCTTTGAGAGGCACTGATTTTTATTTTGATATTGATATAGATAAAATCAGAGAAGCTGAAGAAGTATTTAAAGAATGTATGAAAGATTATTTCTTACCGCCTGAAAGTAGAACTGTTGAGCCTATGATTCCATTTGCTCCAATGCCTGGCGGTGCTTTAACAGCTAATACTCAAATGATGAGAGATATTAATGTAATGAACCGTTTCCCTGAAGTTATTAAAGCTATGACTGAAGTGGTTAAAAAAGGAGGTTTCGGTACTTCTGTAACTCCTGTATCACAATTCTATTTCCAACAAGCATTTAACAATGTAATGCAAGGTGATTGGAAAAAGATTGCTGATGGTTATGGAAAAATGGTGTTAGGTTATTTTGGAAAGACTCCTTCTACTCCAGACCCAGAAATCGTAAAAATAGCTAGCGAACAATTAGGTTTACAGCCTACAACTGAACTTGCTATGGATATAGATGATAGAAACCCTAAAAAAGGCAGAAAAGCTGCTGAACAAGCATTAAAAGATGCTGGTATTACAGACCTTTCTGATGAGAATGTATTTATAGCTGCTGCTTGTAAAGAAAAAGGTATACAATTCCTTAAAGGCGAAGCTAAGCTTGGTATTAGAAAGAATGCTGGCGGTTCTTCTGAAGGTGTTAAAGCTACAAGCAATGAAGTTACTGTTACAGTTGGCGGTTCAAGCTATGGTGTGAAAATAGAAAATGGTAAGGCTATAGTTGATGGAGTAAGCTATGATTATACTATTAAAGATGGTATATCTGCTGCTCAATCTGCTGCTCCTGCTTCATCAAGCGGTTCTGCTACTCCTGTTACAGCTGGCTTGCCTGGCACTGTATTAAAAATAGTTGCTCCTGTTGGAACTCAAGTAAAAGATGGAAGCACTATATTAGTTGTAGAGGCTATGAAGATGGAAGTTGAAATTAAATCTTCTGCTAATGGAGTTGTAAAAGAGTTAAAAGTTAAACCAGGGGACGCTGTAGTTGCTGGTCAGGAATTAGCTATTGTTGGATAATAGATGCTGTTTTAAGGAGTGAAAAAGAATGAAAAAAATATTTTTAATATTTACACTTGTCTTGATGACGGCATCTGTAGTTTTAGCACAAGAGAAAGAAGAATATAAACCTATTGATATAAAAGAATCACTTATTTCTTTAGCTAGAAATACTGCTTTTGGAGGACTTTTTCCTAAAAGCGAAAAAGAAATAGCTGAAGCTCAAGTAAAAGCAGAAAAGAGCAAACAAGAAAAGTATCAAACAAAACTCAATGATATTAAAGTGAAATCCGCTCCGCTATGGCAGAATATTATCATGATTTGTGTAGGCTTGCTTTTAGTATATCTTGCTATAGCTAAAGGTTTTGAACCATTACTTCTTATTCCTATAGGTATGGGGGGAATACTTGCTAATATACCTGTTGCTAATATTGCTGCTTTGCCTGTTGTGGAAGTTATTAATGGGCTTCCTGTTACTTTAAGTAGCGGAGGTTTTTTGGGTCAAATATATACTTTTGGTATTGAATCTGGATTATTCCCGCTATTCATCTTCATTGGTGTTGGTGCTATGACAGATTTCGGACCGCTTATTGCTAACCCTAAAACTGCTTTACTTGGTGCTGCTGCTCAGATAGGTATATTTGGTACTTTACTTGGTGCTATGGTGTTATCAACTTATATACCTGTTATCAATTTCTCACTTAAAGATGCTGCTTCTATAGGTATTATTGGTGGTGCTGATGGTCCTACTGCTATATTTACAGCTTCAAGACTTTCACCTGGTTTATTGGGTGCTATTGCTGTTGCTGCTTATTCTTATATGGCTTTAGTGCCTATTATTCAGCCTCCTATCATGAAATGGCTTACTACTGAAAATGAAAGAAAAATTGAAATGAAACAGTTACGCCCTGTTAGTAAAAGAGAGAAAATTATATTCCCTCTTGTAGTTATAATACTTGTTGCTTTACTTTTACCAGATGCTGCTCCTTTAATTGGTGCTTTGATGTTTGGTAATTTAATTAAAGAATCTGGCGTTACTGATAGACTATCAAAAACTGCTCAAAATGAATTAATTAACATTGTTACTATAATGTTAGGTTTATCTGTTGGCAGTAAATTGGCTGCAGATAAATTCTTACGTTTTGAAACACTTGGTATATTAGTATTAGGTTTAGTAGCATTCTCTATGGGTACTGCAGGCGGTGTATTACTTGCTAAATTAATGAATGCATTTAGTAAAGATAAAATTAATCCTCTTATAGGAGCTGCTGGAGTATCTGCTGTTCCTATGGCTGCAAGGGTTGCTAACAAAGTTGGACAAGAATCTAACCCTCACAACTTCCTACTTATGCATGCTATGGGTCCTAATGTTTCAGGGGTAATTGGTTCTGCTGTTGCTGCTGGTGTACTTCTTGCTATATTAGGTTAATAAATAGTATAGATAAATACTAAATAATAAAAAGGAAGCTCAAAAATGAGCTTCCTTTTTATTATAAAATTCGCTGAAAAATAATAAATCTTTTTACCGCATAGATATTTTATACATTATTAAAACTAAATTATACACTTGAAAAATAATATATTTGTTATATTATATACAACAACTTTTATTTTAGGATAATCATTAATGAACAATAAATTAGATGAAAATAGAATAAAACAAGGTGTCGGTGGGCAAGCTGTAATAGAAGGCATTATGCTTAGAAATAAAACTCATTATGTTGTAGCTGTTAGAAAACCAAATAAAAAAATAGATTTTATAAAACACAAAATAGAAGATAATAAAAATAAATTAAGTAAAATGTTTTTCTTCAGAGGTATTATAAACTTTGTAGATATGATGAAGTTAGGTTATAAGACTTTGGTTTTTTCTGCTAATACTGCTGGACTTGAAGAAGAAGAAAAAAATAAAAAAAATCTTACAAAAGAAGAAAGCAGTAAAAAAGAAAGCGTCGCTATGACTTTAAGTATGTTAGTTTCTTTATTCTTTGCGGTTGGTCTTTTTATAGCATTGCCATATTTTATTACAACTTTAATAGGCATAAATGAAAAAGAGCATTTTATATTATTTAATCTTACAAGAGGTATTATTAAATTAGCCATATTTATTGGGTATTTACTTGTTATTTCTTTGTTTAGCGATGTGAGAAGAGTATTTGAATATCATGGTGCTGAGCACATGGTTGTTAATGCCTATGAACATGGACTTAATCCTGATATAAATAATATAAGAGATTATACAACTATACATCCAAGATGCGGAACTACTTTTATGTTTTTAGTATTAACTGTTTCAATACTTCTTTATATGTTTACAAGTTATTTTGTATATTCTTATATTTATGCATCATATATTCCGCCAAAAATTTTAGGTAATCTTACAGTATTAGCTATGAATATAATTTTACTTCCTATAGTGTCTGGAATATCTTATGAATTATTAAAATTAGGTTTTATATTTTATAATTTTCCATTAATGAGGCTTGCAATATTGCCTGGTTTACTGCTTCAAAAAATAACAACTAAAAGACCAAAGGATGATGAGTTAGAAGTTGCTTTATTTGCTTTAAACAAATTATTAGATAATTCAGTAGGAGAAAGAAGTGAGGAAGAAGTAAAAGCTGATATTGAAAAGGAAAATGAATCTGAGTTATGCGTATAAAAAAACGTTTGATAGTAAATGATGATTATTATGAATATTCATCAAGCTATATAAAAAAATATATTTTAATAGCATTTATAATAATTGCTGTGATATTATCTATATATTTTTTTATATATTTTAATTATAATGTTGTGCCTGATAAATCTTTTGCTAAAAATAATATTCCTGCCATTGAAAATAATAATATTATGAATAAGAGAGGTACATATTATACTGGAACTTTTACTAATATTCCAAAATCTATCGTTATTAATGATAATATGAGAGAATCTATTTATATGTATCTATTTCATGATAATAATATAATATTTTGGAAATTATACAAATATGGATTGAAAAGATATTTCTCATATAATGCATTTAATATATTAGATGGAGATTCTCAAGAGTTTATAATAAAAGAAGATAAAAAAAATTTTTTGGATTTTTATGATAATTTTATAAGGAGTCAATTTAAAAAAACAGATGGCTCCTTTAATTTAGAAATACCTAATTTTGAAAATACAAAAATAAATTTAGAAACTTCTATAAATAATTTAATAGACAGTGAATTAACTTTTAAATTTACAAACTTTCATGCTTCTATGATAAATTGGAAGGGAAACAGAGCATTATATAATGCATTTTATTTTGGTATTCCTAAAGGTTATTTAACTGTCCCTGGAAGCGATAATACTATAGATGAAAGAAGTTCTGTTCTAATTTTTAACACAGTGGGTAGAATTCCATCAAGATATACTCATAATATTATAATGGCATTAGTATACTCTTCATACAGTACAAAACCAATACCTATACTTATATATGATAGTAAACCGGAATCTCAAAATTCTAAAATTATAAAAATATTATATAAAAATAAATGGTATGTATATAATACTTTTATATCTCATCAATATAAAGATAGTATAGATTTTTATTCTAAAGAATTAGGTTTTAGTTTGGTCTTTAATCTAACAGGTAGGGAAAGCAAAGACTCTTTTGGAAATATTATAAAAATGGATACTACAATATCTTTAGGTATTCTAAATGGTTATTTGACTATTAATGATGAACAAATAAATGTTAACGGCAATGCGGTAAAGGAGTCTATGCACAGTGTATTTTAAAATATAAAAAGCACATATTTTTTAAAATATGCGCTTTTTTTATATTTTTATAATATTATATTTATTCTTTATTTAATTCTTTACCAGTAGAAGCATATTTCTGTAATAAAACAGTAGCTGCTTTAGGGTTCTTAACAACACAAGGTCCTCCCACACATCCGCCATTACAAGCCATAACCTCTACTAAATTTGGAGTATCATCACTAACAGGTGTTTCTCCAGATTGTACTTTACCATAAGCTCTTAATTGTTTCATACCCTCTTTATCAAGACCATTAATAACAGCAGCCTTTAATTTTTCAGGGTGTTTTAATCTTATTTTAACAGCCTCAGCAACTCCCCCGCTCATAGCATATTTTCTTCCAGAAGCAGTAGGAATCTCTCCTATATCTAAATCAGGCTCTTTAGCAACATCAGTTCCTGTAGCTATAAATAAAGCATCAAGCTCTTCCATAGATAAACAATAATCTACTAAATCATCATCAATACTCTCTCTTCTCTTAGCAAGACAAGGCCCTATAAATACATTAACAGCATCAGGATCCTCAGCATGCATCATTTCAGCAGTGTAATGCATAGGAGTTTTAGTTTCAGATACGCAAGGCACTAATTCCGGAACATGTTTTCTAACAGCCTTAACATAAGCAGGACAGCAAGAAGTAGTCATTAACTTATCTCCCCTCTCCATTCTCTCTTCAAACTCAGCAGCCTCTCTATCAGAAGTAACATCAGCCCCCAAAGCAACTTCCCATACCTTATGGAAACCTATCTTTAATAAAGCACTTTTTAATTGACCAGGTTTAGCATTAAATTGTGAAGCTATAGCAGGAGCATACATCACATTAACTTTTTTGTCCTTTTTTAAATGTTTAAGCACATCCAAAAGCTGACCTTTATCCATCATAGCACTGAAAGGACATTCTCTCATACAGTTACCGCAGAATATACATTTATGATAATCTATTACCTCTTTTCCTTGTTCATTTTTATTAATAGCACCAACAGGACAAGATTCTTCACAAGGAACAGGTATATATATAATTGCATGATAAGGGCAATTTTTTAAACATAATCCGCAGTTAATACATTTATCACTATCTATATAAGCTCTTTTCTCATCTAATATGGTAATAGCATTTTTCGGGCAGTTCATTTTACAAGGTCTAGCCAAACAAGCCTGACAAGCATCTGTAACCATGAAATTAGCCCTAACACAAGCATTACAAGCTTCATCTAATACAGTAAGCATAGGCCAAGTGGGCTTCTCTCTTTCTAATGCTAATTTGGCATATTCAGATAAAGGTATGCCGCTATCTTCTTTACCTTCAACACTTATACCAAGTCTTGCCATAATCCTATTTTTTATTATCTCTCTATCATGATGAATACAACATCTTATTGATTTACTATCTCTCGGTATTATCTCTATAGGCATTCTATCAATTTCTTCTATTAACCTATCTTCTATAAAAAGCGTAGTTATTCTCACTAAGATATCTTTTTTTAATTGAGCTGCATTATTATTAATATTCATATACACTCCAATTATATATTTTTGTACAATTATAACTTAAATAAGTATTTTTTCAAGTTTAAACTAAATTATTAGTACAAAATAAGTATAAAAACGAACAAATAATATTAAAACAATAACAAATAATACAAAAGTAACAAAATATAAAATATTTTTAATATTATAAGAACATAAAACAAAAAAATAAAACAACTAAACAGCATTTAATATTTTTTATTAAACTTCTTGACAACTAATATAAAAATAACTATATTTATTTATATGCTTTTAATGCAAATAATTTTATTGTGAAAGGAGTTTTTATGCTTATAGGCTGTCCTAAAGAAATAAAAAATCAAGAATATAGAGTTGGTCTAACCCCATCAAATGTTGCAGACTATATTAGTAATGGGCATAAGGTAATTATGGAAAATGGTGCAGGAATTGGTTCAGGATTTACAGACGATGAATATAAAAAAGCTGGAGCTGAGATTGCTGATAAAAAGAGAGTATTTGAAGCAGATATGATAATAAAAGTAAAAGAACCTATAGAAAGTGAATATGAATATTTTAGAGAAAATCAAATACTTTATACATACTTACATTTAGCAGCAGATAAACCTTTAACCGATATGCTTTTAAAAAAGAAAATAAAATCTATTGCTTATGAAACCATGAAAGATAATTTAAATCAATTGCCTTGTTTAGCACCTATGAGCGGTATTGCTGGAAGACTATCTATACAAGAAGCTGCTAAGTATCTTGAAAAGAAATTTGGAGGAGAAGGAATTTTAATGGGAGGGGTTCCGGGGGTACAAAAGGCAAATGTTGTAATACTTGGAGCTGGAGTTGTTGGACTTAATGCAGCACAAATAGCTATGGGAATGGGGGCTAATGTATCTATTACTGATGTTAATCTTACAAGATTAGCTTATATAGACCAATTATTTAATATGAGAATAAACACATACTTTAGTGCTCCTTCTACTTTAGAAAATTTATTTAAAACTGCTGATGTTGTTATAGGAAGTGTATTGATACCTGGAGCAAAAGCACCTAAGCTTTTAAGAAAAGAACATTTAAAAATAATGAAGAAAGGTGCTGTTATAGTTGATGTAGCAATAGACCAAGGAGGTTGTTTTGAAACATCAAAACCTACCACACATGATGACCCTATATTTATAGTTGATGATGTTGTACATTATTGTGTTACCAATATGCCTGGAGCTGTGCCAAGAACTTCTACAATAGCATTAACAAATGCAACAACATATTATGGCGTAATGTTAGCAAATCAAGGTTTAGAGGAAATTTGCAAAAATAATAACACTCTTCTTACAGGATTAAACACTTATGATGGAAAATGTACTTTTAAGGGGGTGGCCGATGCATTTGCTTTGGAATATGTTGAGCCTCTAAAAGCATTAAAATAAATATATAAAAAATTATTAAATAAAATAAATTATTAAAAAAGCAGAGGATTTTTTATTCTCTGCTTTTTGTTTTACATAACTTTATAACTTGTAAAATTATTTTATTAGAGCTTCATTAATATCTATGCTAAAATTTTTGTCTAAAGGGTATATAGGTCTTGGAACTTTATTGAAAGGAAGATCTTCCAATATTTCACAGCTAGCTCCTTTAGAAGCTGCCATTATTGCCCTTTTGCTGCTAGGTTTGAAGCAGTCTTCCAAATAACCCAATTTCAATATAACTATATCGCATTTATATTCATCAATACCTATAGAATGCAAAAGCTCATTATCTCCGAATCCTATATGTTTTGAAGTTATTACTATGAATATATTTTGATATTTTACCAATGCAATTTTAGACTTATATGTTCCGTAGCATTCGTTAAGCTTTATGACTTTTACATTAAGCTTTACAGTTCCTTTGCTTATATTATCAAATTTTCCGCCAAGTTCTATATCTATATTTGCATTTTCCCCTGCTTCAAAACATTTTTCGCATGATACAGGGTCAAAGAAGCCGGAATATAATATATCTTTATCATACTTTTTTACTAAATCATTTTTTAATAAATCATTTATAAAGTCCACGCTATCGCCTGCTGCACCTGCTGTAGGATTATCCCCAGAATCTGATAAATATAAAGGTCTTTCTTTAGCATTAATGGCAATATTTATAGCTTCAGTATTGCTATATGTTTCAACATGAAATTTGAAATCATCTTTTCTGTTCCAAAATTCATTTGCAAGTTTTTTAGCACATTCATCAGCTATATTTTTATCATTTGCTACAACTAAAGCAGTAACCCCCGCATCCTTAGAATCAGCCCAAGGAAAACCTAATAAGTAACTAGCAGCTAATATGTTTTTGTTTTCTTCCTCTTTTTTTAATAAATTAATCATACTAGTCATAGGCTCTACACTTGTTTCGCTTTTTTCTCCTGCTATTAATATAGGAATCTTATAAGCTGACATATAAACATCTTTTCCAGATTCTAAATAACAATGGGTTAAATAAGCAGCATGAGCACCTGTTTCATAAGTATCTATATGAGGTGCAGTTTTATATCCTACATACCCATTACAGTTTTCAGTCATATCTTTTGTTATAGTAGCATGCATATCAAGAGAAGCAAATATAGGAACATTTTTAAAAATCTCTTTTAAAGTTTTTAGTAAATCTCCTTCAGCATCTCCAATCTCTTCAACTCTCATAGAACCATGCAAACTCAAAGATATTGCATCAATTTCACCTATGTTTTTAATTCTTTCTATCATTTCATTTTTTATTTTTAAATAAAAGTCTTTAGAAACTACACCATTAGGAACAGCCCTTGCAAATACGGTAGGAATAACATCGTAACCGTAGCTTTTTAATTTTTCGTACAATCCTTTAGCAGAATTATATGTATCCCCTACTTTGCTTTCGAATTCTTCGCCTCTTAAAACTACAAATTCATTTTCTCCTGTTATGATAGGGTTGAAAGTATTGGATTCATGATTCATTCCGCCAACAGCTATTTTATATTTTTTACCCATTTTATTTTCCTTTTAACTTTTAAATATTAGTTAATACTAAAAAATATTTATTTTAAAATTATACACAATTTCTTATTGTTTTGCAAACTTATAAAAATCTTTTTTTATTAAATTAAATATTTATTTTTTATATTATTTCAATTAATTTAATAGTGTTTCATATTTTATTAAAAATAAATAAAATATAATTATTTTTTTATTTTTTCTTGAAAATGAATATCTTTTTTAATATAATAATTAATATGAAAAAATAAAAAATATAGAGGAAAATTATGAAAAAGTTATATTTTATTTTAATATTATTGTTTTCTATTTTAATTTCCTGTAGTAAGTCATCTGAACCAAATAGAGATGAAAATGGAAATATAGTTATTAGTGTTGCTGCCAGATATTCTTCAAATAGACCTGATGATTTATTTTATAAGAATAAAGTAGAAGAATTTAATAATATGAATTTAGGAATAAAAGTAGTATTAGATAATATTCCTACAGAAGCAACTTACTTAGATAAATTAAGAGTATCTTTTGCAAATGGTGATACACCTAATATCTTTTTAGAACATGGCGGTTCTAGAGTAAAAGACTATATAGATTCTGATGCTTTAGTTAATTTGCAAGAATATTTTGATGAAGATCCTCAATGGTATAATTCTTTTTATTCTTCGTTATTTAAAGATCTGAAATATGAAAATATAGATGGGATATGGGGAGTGCCTTATAAATCTTATGTAATATTAATTTATTATAATAAAGAAATTTTTAAAAATAATAATATTGAAGTTCCTGAGACTTTTGATGAATTATTAGAAGTTTGTAAAAAATTAAAACAAGCAGGAATCAAGCCTTTTCAAGTTGGAGAAAAGGATATATCAAGATTCGGTCATTTTCACAATAATATAGTTATAAAATCTTTAGGTGTTAATGCTGCTAAAGATTTGGCTGATAGAACTCTTAGTTATGATAGTCCTCAAATGATAGAAAGTTACAGAATAATATATGATATGATACAAAATAATTATTTTGGAGAAGATATTTTAAGTGTAGATTATAATGCTGAAAAGGCTAATTTTGAATCTGAACAATCTGCTATGATATGGGATGGATCTTGGTATGTAAGCGAGTTGTATGAGTCTTCCGATATATATGATAAAGTTGGAGTTATGAGTTTCCCTTATATAAATGAAGAATATAAAAATGAAGCTCAAGGCGGAGCAGCAGATATGTTTTATATTTCAAAACTTAATAAAACACCTGAAGAAATAGAAGCATCTGTAAAATTTTTGAAATATATTACTTCTGTAGAATATTTTGAAGAATTAAATAAAGTTTCTGTTTCAATACCGCCAGTAAAATTAGAAAACAACAACGAACTTAATAACCCTCTTATGGAAGAAGTTTTAGACATATTTGCACAGTATACTAATTTAAGTTCAGATCTCCAAAATATAGATCCCGATTCTCATATGATAGATACAGTACGTAATGCTTTACAAGGGCTTGCTTTGGGAAATACACCGGAAGAATGTGCTAGACAGATAATTGAAAGAATAAATACTAAATAATTTTTTAATGAATCAATATAAAAATTACATCTAAATATTTTAAGGAGAAAAAAATGAAAGACACTAAACAGCAATGGTTTAAAGATGCAAAGTTTGGACTATTTATACACTGGGGATTATATGCTATACCTGCAGGTGAATATAAAGGAAAAATAACTCATACTGCTTCTGAATGGATTATGAATACTTTTGATATTCCTGTAGATGAATATAAGCAACTTGCAAAAGAATTTAATCCTATACATTTTGATGCTGAATATATAGTGAAAAAAGCTAAAGATTGGGGTATGAAATATATAGTATTCACTTCCAAACATCATGACGGTTTTGCTATGTACCATTCTAAATGCAGCGATTATAATATAGTTGATGCCACACCATATAAAAAAGATGTATTAAAAGAACTTCAATTGGCTTGTGAAAAACATGGAATAAAATTAGGTTTATATTATTCTCAGGCTCAAGATTGGGAGGATCCTAATGGTTTAATGTCTGGAAAAGATAATTCTAAAAAAGATTATCAGTATTATTTAGATCATAAAGTAAAACCTCAGTTAAAAGAAATATTAACAAATTATGGAGATATAGCTTTGGTATGGTTTGATACTCCTATGGAAAGTACAGAAGAACAAAGTAAATCTTTATATGATTTAGTGAAATCAATACAGCCTAATTGTATAGTAAGCGGAAGAATAGGAAACAACATAGGTGAATATATGACAACAGGAGATAATTATATACCTAAACTTTCGTATGAAGGGGATTGGGAAATTCCAGCAACATTAAATGATACTTGGGGCTTTAAGAAGGCTGATCATAATTGGAAAAGTGCTAATGATATAATAAAAATACTTCTTAAAATTGTAAGCAGAGGCGGAAATTATCTTTTAAATATTGGTCCTGATGCTTTAGGAGATATTCCCAAGGAGAGTATAGATATATTAGACACTGTTGGAAAATATGTTAAAGAAAATGAAGAAGCTATATTTGCAAGTAAAAGAGTAGCATTTTATCCTTATGATTTACAATGGGGAGATTTTACTCAAAAAGATTATAAATTATATATACATGTATTAACATATAAAAACTTTATAGAAATCTCAAAAATGAAAAATAAGGTAAAAGGTGCTTATTTAGTGAGAGATAAAAGAAAACTTGAGGCATATTCATTGATAGGATGCGAAGGAGAAGGAGTTGTTGAAATCAAACTTCCTGAAGATCTTAGAAAAGAAAAAAATTATTGTATATGTGTTGAATTAGAAGAAAAAGAACCTATATTTGAAGCGTTAGAATAAAACAATTTAATTATTAAAATTATAAAGCGGTAATTTATATAATATAATTACCGCTTATTTTATATTATAAAATTATTCTTTTAAAGCTCCTTCGCCAAAGCCTTTTATAAGCTGCTGATGGAATATCAAATAAAATATTATCATAGGAATTATAGAAATAACCAAAGCCGCAAATTGCATACCATATTCAACATTTAATCTTCCTGCAAAATTATTTAAAGCTACAGGCAAACTTCTTTTATCATTTCCCGTTGTTAAAATAAATACAAACATAAACTCATTCCAATGTCTTAAAAATGAGAGTATTACCATAGTAGCTGCTACAGGTTTTGAACATGGAAATATAATTTTAAAAAATATTTGGAAATAATTTGCTCCGTCAATTAAAGAAGCTTCTATCAAAGCATCAGGTATGCTCTTTACATAAGAATAGGCTATCAATACACTCATAGGCAAATCGAAAGCTATATACGGCAGTATTACCCCTATTCTTGTATCTATTATTCCTATTCTGCTTTCCATTAAAAATAAAGGCACTATAACAGCATGTACAGTTATTAGTAAACCTCCCGTAAAAGCACCGTAAAAAAATCCATTGCTTTTATATGGAAATTTAGTAAGTCCAAAAGCTGCTGCCATTGCTAACACCAAAGTACATACCGTTGCAATTGATGTATAGAATATGCTGTTAAATATACTTATTCCCATATTTCCTATTTCCCAAGCATTTGTATAATTAGAAATAGTAGGGTTTGAAGGTAATGATAATGGAGAAGCTAATATTTCTGCATGAGGCTTAAATGATGAATACAACAGCCATATTATAGGAAATATTGTTATTATAGTAAAAGCTATCATTATAATATAAGCAGGTATTTTCCAAGTTAATGGAGCATCATTTATTTTATTTTTTCTTTTTTCCATTTTTTAACACCTCTTAATCTTCATATCTTTTGAGAAGCAACTTAGAAATTGCTATAACAATAACACTAAATAACACCATCACTATAGATATAGCAGCACCAAATCCGTAATTTTGATAAACGAAAGTATTATTATACATATAAATACCAATAACTTCAGTATAATGAGCAGGTCCTCCGCCTGTCATAGCATATATTAAATCAAAACTTTTAAAGCTTCCAGATATAGCAAATATACTATTAATGAATATAACCCCTGCAAGCTGAGGAGCTACAACTTTTAGAAATATATCTGTTTCATTCGCCCCATCTATAACAGCAGCCTCTATAATGGCATTTGGTATTCTTTGCAGATTTGCCAAAAATATAACCATATATAAACTTGTATGCTGCCACAATAATACAAAAAGTATAGGTATAATAGCCCAGTTTTTATTTTCAAATATTTTCACAACATATTCAGGATTTCCTGTTATTTTTCTTACTATATAAGGGAAGATTCCTATAGGAGAAAATATTCTAAACCACATTAAAGCTACTATAATGGACGATATAGTTATAGGCAGAAATATCATAATTTCAAATATTTTACTTCCTTTTACCATCTTCCTATGGAGCATATATGCTAAAATAAGCCCTAAAGGAATTTGTCCGCATACAGATATAAACATTATCCATAAGTTATTTTTAATGCCCATTAGAAATATAGGATCTTTAAACATACGTATATAATTCTCAAAACCTATAAAATTTAAAGGTCCATAGCCTTTCCAGTTGGTAAATCCCAGCACAAAACTCATACCAACAGGAAATACTATAATGAGTAAATATATTAGTAAAGCAGGTCCTACAAATCCTACATAAGCGATTCTTTTCTCTCTGCTATTAATCATAATTTAATCCATGAAATTTATTATTTTTTTGTAATATATTTTTATTTTACTCTATGACTGTCATTTTGAGCTACCCAATTTTCATATTCCTCTGCAACTTGTTCAGGAGTTTTTTCGCCAAGTATCATAGATTGTATAGCAGGATTTAATACTCCCATTCCTTCAGCATCCATTTTAGCATCTATTATATATCCCATAGGAGTTTTATCTACAAACTCTACATATTTAGAAGTAATAGGGTCTAATTCTATATTACTATAATCTAATTTATAAGTAGTAATGAGTCCGCCTTTAGCTTTTATTTCTGCAGCCTCTTTACCTGTTACATAAAGCATAAATTCCATAGCAGCCTTAGCCTCTTCATCGCTTAATTTGTTGCTTATGCCCCAGCCTTCACCTAAAGTAGAAGTACTTGAATTATGAACAGTTTCACCTGGTATTTCAGGATAAACATATAATCTTATATTTTCTACCATTTCCGGAGACATCATATTATTCATAGCACTTATTCTCCAACCTGCATCTATAAGATATACCGCCTTTCCTTGTACAAATTCTTCCAATGCCTGAGTTTGAGTCATTTGAATCATGCCAGGATTAAACATTTTATTTTTTGATAATGTATCAATTACTTTAAGAGCATTTACAAAATTAGCATCTGTAAATTTAGCCTCTCCTTTCATAGCTTTATCAAACCATTCTTTTCCGCCGAATCTGTCCACTAAAGCTGACAAAAATAATGAGTTCATTACCCAATCAGCTTGGTTTCCTATAGCTAAAGGAGTGTATCCAGCAGCTCTGATTTTTTCACCCTGAGCTAAAAGTTCATCTTGTGTTTTTGGAAATTCTAAACCTAATTCGTCCATTAATGCTTTATTGGCATATATAACATGTGATACTGCTAAATTAGGAGATATAAAATATATTTCTCCGTTAGGACCTTGAGGCTCCCATATAAGGTCAATATACTCGTTTTTTATTTCATCAGTTAAATAAGGTCTTAAATCTTTAACTAAACCTCTATCTGTAATATATGAAGAGCGGCTTCCTAAATAAACTATAAATATATCAGGTATGTTTCCGCTTGCTGCCATAGCTTGGAATTTTTGGTGATATGGTTCCCCGCTTACATATTCCCATTCTATTCTTATGTTAGTATGTTCTGCGTTAAAATTACTTATTATCATCATTTCATCTCTATACTGAGGACTTACTGGGTCTATTTGGCTGTATCCTTTTAAAACTATAACTCCATCTTCACTTTGTTTTTTACCGCATGATATTGATACAAAAATGACTAGTATTGAAACAATAAAGATATAAAGAAATTTGGATTTTAACATAATGACTCCTTAAGTATTTTATTAATAGTGTCCTAATATTATAAGTAAATATTTATCTATTTTCAATAAAATAAAGATATTATTTTTTCAAAAACTTATTTTTTTCATAATATATACTTAAACAAGTATATTTTTCAAAGATATTTTTAAGTTTTTTATTTGTGGTGACTTTGAGCTGCTGTTGTGCGTTCTTTTTAATGCACGTTGATTTTTAGACCGTATAGAATGTTTATAATTATGCAAGTAATTTTATCAAGTAGTTTTAAAACAAATTTAATATATAAAATTTTAAAATCATTTTAATTTATTTACTAAAACATATATTTAACTTTTAATTAAAAATAATTTGGAATATTTACGTATTAACTTAAGATAGTATCATAATACTAATTGTGATGATTATCAATTCAAAATCCATTTACCTCCAATTTTAAATAGAAATAATATATTTATGCATGCCAACAACTTATAATTAAATAAGTAATAAAATTTATAGTATTTTCTATTATTTCCATATTAATACCTCCTATATAAAAAATAAAAAAGATTTTTGATAGGTAAGGCATAGTTCCAATTGCTAAAAATATAATACTATTATAATTATCCGATGTTTTTATGACGGCATGACACATGTTATCACCATGCATAAATATATTATTTCAAAGATCTATAATTATAATATAACAAAAATTTAAAATAAGTCAGCATTTTTTATTATAAAAAAATTAAATAAAAAGTTTTGGTATACCATATAAAAAATATATAAAAATTCCAAATACACGGTAGATGCATTTTTATATTTTATTTAAATTGAATTTATAACAAAGTTTATATTCTAAGTTTTGCTCTGCGTGCGGTATGGGTGTTATGATTAGAAAATCAAACTTATCTCTAGCCCTATCTTATTTTCGTATCCAAAATAACTTGAAGCTCCTCTCGGTTTACCAAATCCATATTTCAAAGCAACGGTAAATCTATAAAACTCTACACCTACCCCAATATTAACATATCCATGCCAAGGCTCTTTTATAAGTCCCAACTTATCCTTTTTATCAAGTATAGCTCCTCCATTTATGCCAGCTATAAAATTAATAATATCTTTATAAATAGGTAATCTATAATCCAAACCAGTATGCACCCTAAAAAGCTGAGGACTATTTCCTACAGCATTATAAGACAGTTCTGTTCCTAAATATACAGTGAAGTTTTTTATATAATAATATGCAGCAATTGAAGCAAACTCATAGCTGCTTCCGCTTCTAATTGTATAATCACCCTTAAACCCATCAACCAAATGAGTAGATTGATGATACATAGGAATAAATCTTATCTTCATGTTAATGCCAGCAATATTTTGAAGCCATAAATCTGCAAATACTGCAAACTGCCCTGCAAAATCATAAACATCAAAAAGACCTGTGTTTCTGCCAAGTATAGAAATATCCATTCCTGCTCCCATACCTACAGAAAAATATTTATTCCTATAAAACATTATCTCGCTAGCTAGCCTACCCTCTATATAAACAGAAACAGATTTAAAATCCCAATTAGCATTATTATCCATAGCCATTAAGTTTTTATTAACATCAAAATTTTTTGCAAAAAGCAGTCTTCCTATAAAAGCCCTCGGGTCTTGCCAGCCAATATAATATTTATCAACATCATAAACACGAAAAGGATTTGTAAAACTATAATCGTTTGATACTGCATCTTGCGAATATAATAAAAAACTTAAATTTAAAAAAAGTATTGTAATAATATATATTTTTTTCATAATAAAAACTAAGTAAAAATTAATTTATTTAAAACTATTCTAATATAATAAAAAATTTTTGACAAGTTGTTTAATAATAAAAAATAATTAATTTGACATTATATAGTTTTATTATATAGTAGTATATATAGTTGATTATTTAGAGAGTGTTTTATGAAAAAATTATTAGTATTATTTTGTGCAATATTCATACTAACTTCAACAGCATTTGCAAGACATGGCGGCGGAGCAGCTTTATTTGTACCTCTTACTGGAAGTTTTGCTTTTACAGATATAAAAACCTCTGATGGTAAAAAAATTGATTCATTAAAATCTTCTGGAGCTTTTGATTTTGGAGTATTACTTCAGCCTGGATATTTTTATGATTTCTCAGGCCTCATTGGTGTAGATGTACTCGCTGATATTGGATATTATAGAAGTTCTTACAACTTTAGAGATACTGATAATAATGGAAGTATTGTTTCATATAATTTTGATACTTTAAATCTTGGAGGAATGGCAAGAGTATCAATTTTATTTTTATCTTTAGGAATAGGTTCTGGAGTAAAATTGCCGCTTCAGGCAAATATACAAAATGCTGATAATAAAATTACTTACAACTACGATAAAATTAAAGAAAACTTTTATAATGCCTATATACCATATATAAAATTCACAATAGACTTTAGATATTATTTAAATAGTTTCTCAGCATTAGCAGCTGGGCTATATTTTAATTATGATTTTAATATAAATCAAAAAATACCAAACTATTCAAGATATAATATATCTTCATTTGACTTTGGTTTTCAAATTGGAGTTTATTTAGTAGGTTCTAGTGATTATTAATAATTGGAAAAATAAAAATGCTAAAAGAATTATTGTTGCCGGAAATAGAAGACTTAATAGAACAAAATCAATGGGAAGATATTAGTGAAATACTGTCTCTCTGGCAAGAAGCTGAAACTGCAGATTTAATCACTTCTATAAAAAATGAAGATAAAATTAATATATTTAAAACTCTTCCAAAAGAATATTCTATAAAAGTTTTCCCGGAATTAGTTTCTATAGATCAGCAGCATATTATAGAAAGTATGACTGATGAGAAAAAAAAAGAATTACTTGAGAATATTAACCCAGATGACAGAACTTCATTCTTAGAATCTATAGATGAAGATATGTCTAAAAATATATTAAAATTGCTTGGAAGCGAAGAGAGAGAAATTGCTTCTTTGTTGTTATCATATCCAGAAGGCAGTATTGGACGTATGATGACACCTGAATATATAAGCATAAAACCTGATTGGACAGTTGAAGAGGCTTTTGAATATGTTAGAAGCAATATAGAAGATGCAGAAACTTATACTACTATATATGTATTGGATAATAAAAGAACTTTAATAGGCTCTATTGCTTTAAGACAATTATTTTTTAGCAGACAAAAGGCGCTTATAGGAGATATAGTAAATAATTGTCCATATATATTAGCTTATGAAGATAAAGAAAATGCCATAGAAATTATAAAAAAATATAATCTGCATTCATTAGCCGTTATAGATAATAAACACTCTATGGTTGGAATTGTAACTGTAGATGATATATTAGATATTGCAGAAGAAGAATATACAGAAGATTTCCACAAGATGGCAGGTATTACTTCAGATGACAATCAATTTGATGATAATTTAAAAATTACGCCAATATTTACAATGTACAAAAAAAGAATATTATGGCTTTTAGCTTTGGTATTTGTAAATTTATTTTCAGGCGGTGTTATAAGCATATTTCAAAACACATTACAAAAGCATATAGTGTTAGTTGCATTTTTACCATTACTCATAGGAAGCGGCGGCAATGCAGGAAGTCAATCTGCAACTTTAGTTATACGTTCTCTTGCTATAGGAGATGTTGTATTAAAGGATTGGATATATTTACTTTCAAAAGAAGTGTTAGTTTCTTCCATATTAGGATTGAGTATGGCATTGGGTGCCAGCATACTTGGAGTTATAAGAGGAGGATTTGAAATAGCTATAATAGTTAGCATATCTATGTTTAGTATAGTTTTTATTGGAAGCATTATTGGTTTAACTTTGCCTTTTATTTTAACTAAATGCAAATTAGACCCTGCTATAAGCGGTGCGCCTGTATTAACTTCTATATGTGATATTGCAGGTGCTGGTATATATTGTTCTATAGCTACTATAATTTTTTATATATTAGCTAAATAAAAAATTATTATAATTTGATGTTTTTATAATATATTATATAATATATAATGAAATAATTAAAGGTATATTCATTTATGATGAGAGAAATAGAAATAGAATTACATGAAGCTTCAGCTAATAATGATATTTTTGCTTTAGAAATTTTATTAAAAAATAAAGATATAAATATTAATTTAGAAAATGTATTAGGACTTACTCCTTTAATGCATGCTGCTAAATTTGGTTATGCAAAAATAGTAGAAATGTTTATAAAAGCAGGTGCTGATGTAAATAAGGCTGATAAATTATTTATAACACCTTTAATGAGTGCAGCTGCTAATGGTCATTATGATGTAGTAAAACTACTTATAGAAAATAATGCTGATGTTAATAAAAAAGATGTTAACAATACAACGGCTTTGCATTATGCTTCTTCTTCTAATCATACTGATATAATAAAATTGTTAGTAGAAAATAAAGCTGATATTAACGCTAAAACAGATGTACATATTACACCTATTATGTATTCTTGCCAATTATCAAATTATGAGGCTGTAAAATTTTTAGTTGATAATGGGGCTAAACTTGATGAATGCGACATATATGAAGAGAATGTTCTGCATTATGCAATATCAAGCGGTAATATAGACATAGTAGAATATATATTAAACAAACAAAAATTAGAAATACCGAGATACGCCCTCACAACAGCTTCTATTAGCGGTAATTTATCACTTGTACATTATATACATTCAAAATTAAAAGATGATAGAAAAGAGAATATATTTTCTAGTGCTTTTATATCGGCAGCGCATAATGGGCATTTAGATATTGTTAGGTATTTTTTTGACACATCTAAAAAAGATGCTCCTAAAGCTATAGCTCTTGCTTCTTCTGGCGGACATAAAAATGTAGTTGAATATTTGCTTATGAATGGAATATCGCCTAATGGCATATCCGATGAAGGTAAATCAGCTTTAATATATGCCATAGAAACTTCTAATAAAGATATTATTGAGCTTTTAATTAAATATAATGTTGATATTAATATGCCGGATGATGATGATATAACGCCGCTAATGTATGCTGCAAGTGTTGGAGATATCGAAATAGTAAAAAATCTTTTAGACAATAATGCTAATGTTAAATTGGTAGATAATTTGGGAAGAAATGCTCTTGCTCATGCTACTATGAGCGGAAATATAACAATAATAGAGCTTTTGTTATATAACGGATTATCTTTAAAAAATAAAAAAGAAAACATTAGCCTTTTAATGTGGGCTGTAATATATGATAATTTGAAATCATTAAAATATTTGATACAAAAAGGGATGGATATAAAAGAAAAAGATAAAAATGGATGGAATCCTTTTATGTTTGCTTGTGCAAAAGGATATATGGATATTATTGAATATACATTAAAATCATATCCTGATATATTATTAGAAAAAAGTAAAAATAAGGAAACGGCATTAATAATAGCAGCAGATAATGGAAAAACAGAAGTAGTTAATTATTTACTTTCTAAGGGTGTTTGTATTAAAGAAAAAAACTCTGATAATTATAATGCTTTAGAGATTGCTATAATAAAAAATAATTTTGAGATATGTGAATCAATCATAAATTTCTATAAAATAAATTATCCAAATTATAATTTTCAAGAAGAATATAATTTAGCAAAAGATAAAGGGAATAAAAACATAATAGATTTTATTCAAAGTAAACTATAAATAAATATTTTAATCACAAATCAAAATAAGATATTAGGACTTTTATGATAGATAAAAATAATAATAAAGAAAAATTAGGAAGTATTGGACTTTTTTTAACTGCTTTAATATGGGGATACAGTTTTGTTGCTGTAAAAGTTGTTGTAAATGAGCTTGCCCCTTTTTATCTTGTTGGATTTAGAAATTTTATAGGCGGAGTATTTTTATTTTTAATATTTTTTAAAATTACAAGAACTATAACTAAAAGGGATTTTTTATTAACTTTACCAATTGGTATAACTTTATTTTTTGGATTTTGGCTTCAAACAATTAGTGCTCAATTTATAACCGCATCAAAAATAGCTTTTTTTACAGGAGCCTATGTTATATTAGTTCCTTTTTTAACTTGGGTAATATATAAAAAGAAACCTCATATAGCAGCATTCATTGCAGCATTTATTACATTAATAGGTTTATATTTGCTCACATCAGTAGATGGAATAAAAAATATAAAAGTGGGTGATTTATTTGCGATATTATGTGCTGTAGCATTTGCTATTCATTTGGTATTAATAGACTCTATAATATCAAAAGTAAACGGTATAAAAATGGCTTCTCTACAATTATTAATTGCAGGAAGCATATCATTAATATTAGGTTTTATAACGAAAACACCATTAAATATTTCTGCTTTATCTAATGAAACTATATATTCATTTTTATATTTAGCATTAGGAGCTACTGCAATGGCTTATTTACTTCAAACTGTTTCACAAAAATATGTGTCTCCTCATAAAACAGGTATAATACTAAGTTTAGAGTCTTTTTTAGGTGCTTTATGCGGAATTATATTTATGCAAGACACTATTAATTTAAAAACAATTTTAGGCGGACTCTTTATAATACTAGCAATCTTTATATGTGAGATAGGAAGCAATATTAAAAAAAGTTAATTGCCATTATTATTTTGGTTTTGCATAGATTCAAGTCTTTTTCTCTCACGTTCAGCCTGCTGCAATTCTGACTGCATTCTATAGTAGGAAGCTAATCTCTGCTGTCTATACTCTTCTATTCTATCTTTTTCTGCATCCATACGTTTTTTATTATCATCAAGACGAGTTTTTGTCATAGCAATAGTATTTTCAACTATACCCCTAGTCTGTGAATAAGGTGTTACAAAGTCATTCATAGCATAAGCAACCCCAGTGTCCGGTATATCATCTCCAGAAGTATCATTAGCAAATAATTCTTCTATACCGTCCATTTGAGTTTCTATTTTATTCATAAACTTCTCTTCATCTATCTGTAAATATCCTTTTTTAACTACAGACCAATCCTCACCAGCATTTCCTCTGTTAATGCCTATCTGGTCTAATAAAGCTAACTCTTCACCATATTCTGTTTCATAAGGAGCAGCTATAATAGATTTTATTCTTTGTGATATATTATTAACTAAAGTATTACCGCTAAATACACCAATATAATATAATTTCTTTCTTAAAGCAGTATCACTAAGCTCAGGGTCAAAAGTAACCCCTAATGTATTTGCCAAATCTATCATATCGGTTCTGCTCATAGTCTCTAAACTTTCCATTACATCATTATTTAAAGGCATATGAGTAGTATCATTAAGTAAATCTATGACATCATTATAAGCACTTACAAAATTAACTATAGCATCAACTACGCCCTCTTTATCTACTTCTATAGTAGTAGCAAATGCCTCTGGTGTAGGTTTTATAGCTGTAATATTAAGACCATCTACAACATCTTTAAACTCATTGCTTTCACTAAGCACATCTATACCATCAACAGAAGCCCTCGCATCAGTTGCCTCAGATATTAAATAGTTTGGAGCATCCTCCTCTCTGCCCATATCTTCAACTAATAAATCCTTATAAAAAATGTTATACCCTTCATTTTTATTTATAAGAACTACCTGAGTAATAACATCTCCCTCTTCAAACTGACTTCCTATAGGTATATTCAATCTCTGCCAACTAGAGCTAATAGTAGGCAAAGCAAAGAATTTTTCAACCTCATCTCCTGCTTTATTAATATATTTAACTCCTATTATCTCAGAATTAAATCCTGTAGCGTCTATTGCTTCTGGTGCTTCAGCTTCAACATCTTTTTTAGCTGCTCTCTCTGCTTCGAGTGCTTCTTTATATTTCTTTATATCCTCAAAAGTTCTTGAGCTATCTGCTGGCGATAAACCTTCTCCATAAAGCTCAACATCTTTATATATTACACTATCTATTTTGTTGAAAGTAAGCCCTGTATCAGGTATAGACAAATCAACAGTAGGAGGCATTATAGGAGCTTCTTCAGCAACATCATCTAAAGTATCAGAAGCCCTCGCTGTAATCGAAATAGTAATATTTTCATTAGCTTCAGCCTCTCTATGCAAAGGCATTGATAATTTATTTACGCCCTTTAACACAATAAAATCATTCTTTATCATGTAATTTGTAGTTAAATTATCAGATTCATCTTTCCATTTATTTATTAAACTTTCATTAAATATATGACCCAAATATCTATAAGGTCTTCTTGTAAACATATTAAGCTCTTTTAATATACCAGCATCATCACTTACAACTTCCACTATATTTTTAGAGCCAGTTTTTACTAAATCTATTGTAAGAACTTGAAGATTTCTTGATTTTTGTGTAATTGTTGTTTTTATTTTTTTACCGAATGCTTTTTCTAAAGTTTTTTGTAAATTGACTAAGCTTCCGCCTGCAAAATCTATAGTATATTCATCTTCTGCTATTTTTAATTTAATAACACCAGCAGGAAGAGTATCATTCATATTATATGCTTTTGAAGAGAATTTCTGACTATTTGCTAACTCTTTAATTTCTATATCATAAGTAGTTGTGCTTGCAAGTCTATTAGCAGATACAGTAAAATAATCTGGAACCCCCTCTCCTGTACCAACGTAATTTTTAAAAGGAGAGCGAAAACCATACAATTCTTTAGAAGTAGTTGTTAATATATTTAATCTGTTTTTTAAATCTTCATAAGCAGATATTTGTCTCTGATAATTTTTAGCGTTATCAGAAAGATTTGAAAGAGTAAGACTCCTCTTATTAACTTCCGCATCTACTGCATTCTTATAAACTTCTTGAAGAAAAGCATCACTAGTAGCCATATATAAAATTCCCCTAAATTTTTTATATATAATTAAAAACTAAAATATACATAATATGTAAAAATATCTTTTACTATATAAATATATAAAATATTTCGGTATAATGTTAAATATAGTTAGCATAATATTTAAAAACTATTCTTCAATCTTTCTTATATCATTTATAATACTATCTATATTCTCCAATTCTTCAATAGAATAATCTTTTAATTTCATTACAATAGATAGCAGCTTTTCGTTATTTTCTGAATTTTCATAATTAGAAAAAAGAAGAAAAGATATAGGTATATTCAATACTTTAGCTATCTTATTCAAATTAGTTATAGATATATTTCTTTTTCCTACCTCCACTCCTTGCAAATATTTTGGAGACATTTGTGCCATCTCCGCTATATATGATATAGTTCTATTTTGGGATTTTCTTATAACTCGTATACTATTTCCAATATGAGTTAAAATAGATAGCTCATCATTATCATCATCAATATTTTTATTTTCATCTTTACAATCTGATACTACACTCTTAAAAAAATGTTTCTTTAAATTGTTTATATCCATTTATTATACTCCTACTTTTATACTATCTTTATATTTATCTAATATACCATTATCCCTAAAACTATAATGAATATTACCTGCTATTATAATATGATCTATAACCCTAATGTTGACCATAAAAAATGCCTTATATATTATCTCTGTTATTTCAATATCAGCATTGGAAGGCTTAGCTATTCCAGACGGGTGATTGTGTGATAATATAACATAGCTGGAACCTAAAGATAATGCCTTCTCTACTAAATCTCTTGGGTAAATAGTGGCAGAATCTATAGTCCCCCTAAATATTTGTTCTATAGAAATAAACCTCTTATTAATGTCTAAACATACTATAGAAAAAGTTTCAAACTTGAGTCTTCCGAATTTGATGATAAGATAATTTATTAAATCCTTTTTTTTGAACTCTAAAATATCACTTTTTAAACTATTATTTAAATAATACTCTAATAGTATTGGTATATTTTTTAGTATAAAAATCTTTTTTGAAGTTATCCCTTTAATTTTTAAAAGCTCTTTCTCATCAGAGTTTACTATGTTATACAAATTATGAAACTTATAATAAAGTTTATCTGTTATAATATTAGCACGGCTTAGAGATATACCATTAGAAAGCAGATGCGAAACTATTTCTTTTTCTTTCTCTAAATCAATGCTTTCGTAATTTGAATCAAAAATAAAATTATTATTAATAAACATATTAATATATCCTTAAAATTAACTATTACCTATAGTTAAACAAATATTTTTTTAAAATAAGCCAAAATTAAATAAATTAAAACAATATTTAATTCATAATTTCCCCTTAAAAAGGATATTTGTTTATTTTTTTAAATTAACAATTAGGTAAAATATTGACTTTTTATATAATAGTTATATCATTTTTTTATATAAAGTTTTGGAGTGAATTATGATAAAAAAAATAATTATTATGTTTATTAATTTATTTTTAATATCCTGTACATCAGATTCTACAACTCCATTTGATATAGAATATCTAATACTTCTTGCTGGCGGAGGAAGTGTAATAGAAAAAGAAAAAGCCATTGTTGACCCTGTTCAAATATCAGAGTTTATAAAACAACATGATGGAATATATTATGCAAGATATGAAGATGAAAGCCTTGATTTGAGATATATATTAGAAGAAGATAGAATATATACAGGTTATGGAACAGAAATTAATGCAACTAAAACATTATTCGGAACTAAATTACAAATATATATTGACGGGAAAGCAGATGGAGTTGGGTATGATAAAAATGATGAGATGTTTACATTTAATTTTGCTACAAATCAAAACATATATCTATTTGCAAATGCCATATTCCATAAAGAAACATACAGCAAACCTGCAAAAGGATATGATTATAAAATAGGAGAACCTATAAATGATTTAATACAATATTCTGGCAACTATTATTATTACGACTATGATGATACAAAAAAATATTATATACTTATAGATGAAAATGGACAAATATATATAGATGATAATTTAAATATAATTTATTCAACTGCATCTATGAAAGATAAAGTATTAACTATTACATACACTAAAACAGGAGGAACTAAAATAAAACAAGAATTACACTTCTATAATGATAAATTGATTTTTGGTAATTCTTGGATAAATGATCAGTTGCAATATGAAGAATTAAAAAGACATGATTTATTTAGCCCATATACTGGTACATACACAGGAAAAGATGTAAATAATGTTAGTATTACCCTAACTGTTAGTTTTAATAAAATAAGTTTAAGTACTCTTGGTCGATATGATACATTTACTCCTGTGATGTTTGGTAATACATTAATTTTATATCAATACTCATCTAAATATCCGACAAAAGAACATAAATTTGTATTTGATAATAATAAGGTTACATATACTAAACCTGATAATGCTGGAATTGTTGTATTATATAAACAAAATTAAATTATTTATAATAAAAAACATATTAAGGCTTATATTTCTTAAACTAATGAACTTAGTAATTCTTTTTTATACTCTGCTGTAGTAATTTTTATGCACTATACAAATTTTTATTTTAATTTTTTATAAGTAATAAATATGTCAAGCAATGTTTTAATTATAATAAAAATTTTTTTTTACGCACGCCAAATAAAATTTTTATTATAACTAAAATTCTATTTTACATTTAATTTATATTTTTTGTTTAGTTTAACGTGCGCTAAACCATATTTACAATATAGTTTTGTTTTATAATTTTTTATATGTATAATAATTTAAAAATAGAAAAAAAACGTTTTAACTATTGACATTTTTTATTAAATATGCTAATATATTAAAACAAGTTAAGAGAAAAAAATATTCCGAGATAGCTCAGTCGGTAGAGCAGGTGACTGTTAATCACCGGGTCGCAGGTTCGAGCCCTGTTCTCGGAGCATTATTTAGCCCCATATTTAGGGGCTTTTTTATTGCAAAAATTACTTATTAAAAATAAATAAAAATATAATTCAATAATTTATTTTAAAAATAACCATAGAACAATCATCATCTGGACTCCTATAGTCCAAATATTCATAAAAATCTATTTTAATAGTTTCTATCATAGTTTCAACACTATAAGTGCTATTGTTTATAAACATATCTTTTAATCTATTTATACCGTATAGATCATATTTGTTTTTTGATTTGGAAGCCTCAATAATACCATCTGTAAAAAATAAAAAAACATCCCCATTGTTAAGCTTAATATCCTCTTCATGAAAATATGCACTAGGAAATAACCCTATTATGGTGCCTCCATTTCTATATTCTTTAATAGTATTATTATGTATTGCAAGTAATGGAGTGTGCGATGCATTTGAATAAGTTAAAACTCTATTTTTTAAATCTATTTTTGCAACAATCATAGTAGAATAATAACCACTTGGCATCATATTAATTAAAGTATCGTTTATATCATGAATCAAATCTTTAACACTTGTAAAATTCTTAGATAAATCTCTAAATGCCGTCTTTATTACCGCAGTTATTATAGCAGCATCTATACCATGCCCGCTAACATCCGATATAATAAAAAGTATTTGGCTATTGTCATTATTTAAATAAACATAATCAAAAAAATCTCCTCCTATTATTTCTACAGGATTATAAAATGAATAAGATGATAAATAATCATTTTTAGGCATTTTCTTAGGAAGCATAGAACTTTGTATCTTTTTGGCATTTTTCATATCTTTTTTATACTTTTTTCTTATATTATCCAGTACCTCATATCTCCCTAATATATACATGTTTTTTTCTTTTAATATTTTTATAGCATTCTGATAATCATTTAGTATATTACTGCTAATCTTTGAAAGCCTATATGTAACCCCATTATTTTGTGTTTCCATTATCTCTTTATAATTGCTCGTAGAATTGTTTACAAAAAAATATACAATAGAAAAAGAAATTAAAAAAATTAAGAATAATAAGAGTAAAACAGTAAATACTATTTTTGTTTCATAATAAATTATAGATGCAATATTTAATATAAGAAATAGCAAAGAAAATACTATAGCAATAATCTTAAAAAATATTAATAAATTTTCATTTCTCATATATATAATTATTGATTATAACAAAAAGAAATAATTATGCAAATTTATTAATACATAATAATTTATAAAGATTTTATTTTTTAAAAATAAAGAATACAGCCAATATCAAACATAAAAATCCAATAAAATGATTAATTCTTAAAGTTTCTGTTTTAAAAAACACAACTGTAAATATTGTAAATATTGTTAAAGTAATAACTTCCTGCATAACCTTTAATTGCATAAGAGAAAAAGGTCCGCCATTTCCATTAAAACCAATTCTATTAGCAGGCACTTGAAAGCAATATTCAAATAAAGCAATTCCCCAACTAATTAATATAATAAAAGGAAGAGATAATTTAGCAAAACCTTTCATTTCACTGAATTTTAAATGACCATACCATGCTATAGTCATAAATGTATTTGATAAAATAAGTAGTATTATAGTAGTTATACCTTTCATAATTTTTTAATCTCCTGTTTTTTATTATGATTTGTAACAAAGAAGTATTTATTTTACTAACTTAAAAGCTTAATATTAATTTTAGGATTTAAAGCATAATGTTGTTCTATTTTCTTTTTCGTATCATCTATCAAAGATAAAACATCTGAAGCTTTAGACATATCAGTAGAGCAATTATCAATATAAATGCATTCATTAACTATATAATTAGGAAATCTTTTATGCCATCTCATAGTACCAGCCTTCATATCAAGTCCGCCAACTCTCTCAACCATCTCATAAGCTTTTATATTATCAAAATCTTCAAATACAGGACCAATATTAGCTTCCATTGGTGCAACAGAGCCTCTTATATATCTAAACCAATCAATTCTATTATCTATACTTTCAGGAGAGTCCTTCTCTAATCTTAAAGTAACAGATAAAATAATCATATTATCCTTAATCTCTCTGCTGGAAGATAAATACTCGTTTTTAGAAATATCTTTTATAATCATTAAATCTTGATAAAGCACAGTTAAAGTTTCTACAATGTTCATAAATGATATACCAAAAGATTCAAGCTCCCCATAAATAGCAGACTCTATTCGGCTATTTACTAAAGCAACAAATTCTAAACCAGATAAATTTCTAATACGTGCCTCATGTGAAAGTCTCTCTAAAATGGCAGAACTATTTGCTTTTAATACACAATCATCTAAAAACTCAAAATCTTCAAAACTGCCTTCCATAGATATAATAACCCCATCATACCCCTCATCAGATACAAGGAATTTGTTTTTATCTTTTATCACAAAATATTTTATATTATTTTTATTTAGAAACACAAGCAAAGATAAAAGTTCATCTATATTTTTTACAGTAACATATAAATCTACTATTCCCCCCACACTAAAACTAGTACATTCTTTAAATGGACGATTTTTATTGTATGTAACTTCATTTTCTTGTAAAAAATCTTCAAGAGCCTGATAATTTTTTTGCATAATCATTACTAACCTTTACTATATTACCAGCTCCCAAAGTAATTATTACATCTCCGTCTTTTTTTATTTTTTCTAACTCTGGCAATATATCTTCTATATTTTTTATATATTTTATATTATTATTTTTTACTATTTTGCATATAGTCTCGCCGCTAATTCCAGCAATAGGATTTTCTCCGGCAGCATATATATCGGTAATTATTAAATTATCAGCATCTAAAAAAGCATTTTCAAAATCATTTAAAAGCAGCTGAGTTCTGCTATATCTATGAGGCTGAAATATAGCTATAATACGTCTATCTTTATAAGCATTTCTAAGCGAAGATAATGTAGCTTTTATTTCTGTAGGGTGATGTCCATAATCATCAAACAATGTTATCTCTTTATCATATAATTTATTTAATCTTCTGCCTACACCTTCAAAGGCTTTGAGTGCTTTTTTTATAGTATCAGTATCTATATCTAAATGATATGCTACAGCTATTGAAGCTAAAGAATTAAGTACATTATGCTCCCCTATTAAAGGAAGCTCGAACTCACCTAATAATTTATCTTTATAATAAGCTTTAAAATAAGTTTTAAATCCTTCTGATTTTATAGAGCTTTTATCAACATAAAAATCATATTCATTAGAAAAGCCGTAAGAATAATATTTTTTACTTACACTTTTAGCCAAATCTTTTACAACATCATTTTCGAAACAAAGAAAAGAACAGCCATAAAAAGGAACTTTATTAATAAAATCCAAAAAAGCAAGTCTTAATTTTTCAACATTGCCGTAATAATCCAAATGGTCATTATCTATATTTGTAACAACGCTAAATACAGGTGAAAGTCTTAAAAAACTTCCGTCACTCTCATCTGCCTCACAAACCATGTATTCACTATTCAAATTACAATAAGCATTACTTTTAAGATTAAAATGATTTCCGCCTATTATACATATTGGATTTAATTTTGCTTCTATCATTATCTGGCTTATTAGAGAAGTGGTAGTAGTTTTTCCATGAGAACCTGATATTGCTATGCCTTGCTTTAAACGCATAATTTCAGCAAGCATCTCACCTCTTGGTATTACTATAATATTTTTCTTTTTGGCTGATATTATCTCTTCATTAGTTGGACTTATTGCAGATGAGCTAACAACCGCTGTAACATCATCTTCTACATTGCTTTCTTTATGGCCATAATAAACTTTTATTCCGCAATCTTCAAGTGATTGAGTCTTTGGAGTTTTAGCTAAATCGCTTCCTGTAATGGTAAATTCATCTATAGAATTAAGAACCAATGCTATAGCACTCATTCCTATTCCGCCTATTCCTATAAAATGTATCTTCTCTTTCTTCTTTGTAAACATTCACACATATCCATAAAATTTTTTATTTTAAAAAAACAAAACAAACAATTTTTAGTTAAAATTACATAGAAAACGTAATCAATTAATATTAATTTTTTTTATAATATTTGTGGTAGAATACCCATTTACAAAATCTATCAATACAGTTTGTTTAGCATATTCTCTGCCAACAACCTCTTCTATTTTATAATCTCCGCCTTTAACTAAAATATCAGGTTTTATAAATTTTATCAATTCTAAAGGGGTATCTTCATCGAAAATAACAACATAATCAATACATTCTAATGCCGACAACACTATAGCTCTGTCTGCTTCATTATTTATTGGTCTCTTGCTTCCTTTTAATCTTCTCACAGAGTCATCACTATTTAAGCCAAGTATAAGTATATCGCCAAGCTCCTTTGCTTTTTGTAAATATTCTACATGTCCCCTATGAATAATATCAAAACAGCCATTAGTAAATACTATTTTTTTTGTCTCTCTTTTATTTAATACATTTTTTAATTCTTCTAAGTTATTAAGTATCTTTTTCATATATCAGCAAAGTATAAACAAAACCATTTTGAAATTTTTAAATAAATTATAACATAAAACTAATTAATAACAATCATAATTTAACAATAATTTCAATTAATTATTTTTTTAATTAGACTTTTTCCTGGAAACAACAAAAACTGCAAAACCAAACAGCAAATATAAAGCAGAAGTTATTATTGCAGTAATCAAATTATCCATAGTAGAACCAATAGCTAAAACAGTATTTAAAATAGGCACAACCAAAAGTCCAGTAACAGACATTAGTGAAAAACCTAAAGAAAACTCACTTAAAGCAGGACTTTTATAATCGGGGTCGCATATTTTAAGAAGCGTCATACCAGTGATAAGCACCCCTGTTAAAGTACCCCAAGAAATTATAGCCCTCTCAAAAGTATAATCATCTTTAAATAATATTTTGGTAAAATAAAATACTATTAAATATGTAAATACAAATCCAAGCACGCACATAACAATTATAGGAGCCATATAAGTTATAACTGCCTCTATTGGTAAACTTGTTATAGCAGATACTATAGCAAAATCGCTTAAAGTACCCATTATTTTAGCCTTTACCTTAGAATCTACACACCAAGATAATTTTAGTTTTTTTATAGCAAAGTTTAATGCAAACATTATTATCATAGCATAAGTCCAAACAGGCAAAACATTAAGCCCCTGTATACCTATTTTTTTTATGAATCCTAATACAATATAAGCAACAGCACATACGCTAAATATAATAGCAAGATGAAAAGTTATAGTCTCTATTGAACTGCTAAAAAAAGTCTCTCTTCCCAAACTAACCTGCTTAGATATATCATTATTATAACCAACCTTTGTAGGGTCTTCATTAGATATTTTTTTTACTATATTGGTTTTATTTTTTCTTATAGCAATATTAATAAAAACTATACCAAAAAGTATGCCTCCAATAAGCCCGATAGTAGCAGTAGTTAAAGCAACACCCTGAGCAGTTTCTTGTATTATTATAGGAAGCCCAAAGCCTTCAAGCAATTTACCAGTAGAAGCTGCAAGACCATGCCCACCTGCAAAACCAGCAGAAAGTTCATAACCAAATGTTCTATACATTGGTATGTTTGGAGATATTTTTGTAAATAATATATTTGTAGCATAGCCTATAGCAGATTGAGCCATACTTGCACATTGAAATATAGCAAATAGCATTAAAACCTTGGCAGGATAAAGTGATTTTATAGTTTTGTTTTCATTTAAGAACATACCCAAAGGAATGGCTGCAAATATCGGAACAGATAAAATACCTGGTAAAAGTGAATAAAACTTAATATATTCAACTGATATTGAATAACTTGAAAATCTTCCTAAAATTTCTGGAGATATAATTAACCCTATAAATCCGCCTATCACAGAAGCAGGCAAATATAATTCTTGAAAAAGTTTTACCCTTGCCCTTAAAAAAGTGCCTATTAATAATAATATAGACAAGAGTCCTAATGCTTGAAGTAATTGAGTTAATAATTGCGAAGTCATTTTTTTTCCTGATATGATTTTTTATTTAATTTATTGCTTTTGGTTTTGATAATTTCTCTCTCTTCTATTTTTATGTGGTCGCCATAAAACTTTGGAGGTCTATTAAAAATAATATCGGCAAACATTAGTAATCTTGCACCAACCTCTCTTGGAAATTGTCTTATTCTATATAGCTTTCTTACATTATTAGCACTATAGGCTATGGCATTAATATTTTTTTCTCTTGCTATAAATATAGCTCTCTCATTATGAAACGGCTGAGAAACTATAGTAAAATTACTTAAATCAAAAACCCTATTCGCTCTTAATATAGAATCTCTTGTTCTAAAACCAGCAAAATCTAAAAATATATGCCTTTTATCAACTCCAAGCTTTATTAAATCTAAACGCATTTGTCTAGGTTCATTGTAAGATTTATGCCTATTATCACCGCTTACAAGTATATATTTTATTTTCCCATTAGTATATAACTCATAAGCAGCATCCATTCTAAACTTAAAATACATATTTATTCTGCCGTCAGACAAATATTTACTCGTTCCTAATACCAAAGCAACATCATTATATGGAATCTCTTCTATAGAATCATATATGTATTTCTTTGAATAACTCGATACACTAAAATAGGATATTAAAGCTATAAAAACAAAAATAATAACAAACTCTAAAATAAATTGATAAAAAGAGTAAACAATAAGCAAAATATAATTAATTATTTTTATAAATATATTATTATAATTCTTACTAATATAATTAAACTCATAGGCTATTAATTTTATTTTTTTTATATATTTATTTTTCAATCTATTCAACACCATATTAAAACAACACAGTCCAAATTATTATTATTTTTTAATATTATCGTAAAAAACATAGGGAACTTTCCTTATAAATAATTCGTCTAATATTACATAATAAAACTCATTAGGATTGTTTATGTTAAAAGCAATATATATATCTATAATATCATTATTTTTACTCTCTTGCAGAGGTGTACCATATCACCATATGGGTCGTTTTGACGGACCTGGTCCTATACCAGGAGGTCCAGTATTCTTTGACCATTTCTTTGGAGTACATGGAATACTTAATATTATAATTAAAATTCTTATAATTATTGTCTTAGTTTTTGCAATAAAATATATATACGACAAAAACAAAAACAACAAAAAAGAATAGTTATAAAAATTATCTATTATCCGGGTCAAATCTCTGCAAAAGCCTTATTAATAAATATGCTGCCAAAAACATTACAGCACATAAAGCCCACTCAATACCTTTTGGCACTCCAGGGAAAACCTGTATAATAGAGCCTAATACAAAACCTGATATTATCAAATAAGAAGATTTCACATAATGCTCCATCCAATATTCAAGCAGTTTTGTAGTAAGTATAACTCCTAAAATACACCCTATAGCTAATGGAATTAAATATGGAAAATACAAATTATGAACGGCATCAACAGTCTCTTTATATATTCCCAAAAGCAAAAACATATATGACACACTTATACCAGGAAGTATCATTGCAATTGCCACAATTAAACCAGCAATTACAAGTATAAAATACATAAATGTTTCGCTTCTATTGCCGTTTCCGCTAAAAAAGCCTTCTGGTATCATTGATATTAAATATACTATAGCAGCACCTAATAAAATATATACAATACTTAAAAAATCAAATTTATAGGATTTTGTTTTATTGTATACTGTATTAAAGCCCCCAAGTGCAGCCCCCATAAAAAAGAAAGAAGAGACCGTATAATATTTTTCTATTAAGTTTGACAAAGGCTTTGAAATTATCACCATACCTAAAACAGATCCGACACAAAAAAATATTAAAAATAAAAAGTTTAGTTTATTTTTTGAAATATAGTTTTCATTTTTTGAGAAAGTTAGTATACCGCTTAAAGAAGCTATTAATTTATCGTATATTCCAAGTATCATAGCCATAGTGCCTCCGCTGAAACCCGGTACAAGCATTGAAGCTCCTATTATAAAGCCTTTAATAATTGTGTATATATAATTACCTATAATTTTCATAATTTTTAATAAACCTCTCATCAATTTTTAAATACATATTTTTTATACTTTATTTTGGAAAGTGATAATATATTAACAAACAATTTTAATCAACTATTTTTTTACATTTTGTTTACATTTTTTACAATAAAAACATATAGACTTTTTTATGTAATTCATAATGTTTTATTAATATATATTGAACAATAATTATTGACAGTTCTACTTGAATATTTTTTATATATAAATATAATTATTGTAATTTTTATATATAAAAACATGAAAAAGTTTATACTGCTTATAATAAATAAACCTACTACAGTATCTGTTACTTTAGTTTCTGTATTTATAATAGGATTTGTAAGTATATCTAAATTAAAAGTAGATTATTTACCAAATATGGAGATTCCTATAATAAGCGTAAAAACAGTATATGAAAACTCTGCGCCAGAAGAAGTTGAAAAGAATGTTACAAGAATAATAGAAAGTGCTATATCTTCAGTAAATAACGTAAAGAACATCAAATCAAAATCAAAAGAATCAGAATCTAATGTAGAAATAGAATTTAATTGGGGAACAGATTTACAAACTGCTGCAGATGACATCAGAGAAGCAATAGATATGATAAGAAGCGAGCTGCCTGATGATGTTGATAATCCAAATATTTCAAAGTTTTCAAGCGATGCAAGTCCTATAATGGAGATAGCATTTTTTGGTATTGATAATTTAAGTGCATTATATGATTTAATAGACAGCAGAATACTCACATCATTAGAGCAAATTGAAGGAGTGGCGCAAACAGAGATAAGAGGCGGACTTAAAAAAACTATTTATGTAGATATAAACCTAAATAGGCTAAATGCATATTTTATCAATATTAATGATATAGTAAAAACTCTCTCTATAGAAAATCAAAATATAGTTGGAGGCGAAACTTATGAGGGAGTTTATAAATATGGAATAAGAACCAAAGGAGAGTTTAAAAATATAAATGATATAGAAAATGTAGTTGTAGCTTTAAAAAATAATATATTTCCTGTAAAAATAAGAGATATAGCAAATGTGTATGAATATTATGATGATGAAGCTGAGATAGTGAGAATTAATGGTCAGAAAGCAGTAAGTGTAGCTATAACAAAAGAATCTGGTGCTAATATCATACAAATATCAAGAGATGTGAATAAGAGATTAGAAACAATAGACTTACCTTATGGTGTATATTATAAAGTATTATTTAATAGCTCTGATACAATCAACAATTCAATAAAAAATGTAATAAGTACAATATGGCAAGGTGCTTTATTTGCAATAATAATTCTTATGATATATTTATGGGATATAAAAAGCGTTATTATAATATCAATATCAATACCAATATCAGTAATAACAACATTTATATTAATGTATTTTTTGGATATATCAATAAATATTATCTCTCTTTCAGGGTTAGTTCTTGGTGTTGGAATGATGCTCGATAACTCTATAGTTGTTCTTGAAAACATTTTTATACATAATAAAGACTCTAATAATATAATAGATAACATAAAAGCTTCTGTAAATGGTGCTAGTGAGGTTTCTATAGCAATAACAGCATCAACTCTAACAAGCGTGTCAGTTTTTTTGCCGTTTTTGTTCGTAAAAGGACAAGTAGAGCAAATGTTTAGTGATTTATGCTTAACTGTATCAATATCGCTATTAACTTCTCTTTTTGTTGCTATCACAATAGTGCCTTTACTTGCTTCAAGAATTAAAAATAATAATTTTAAGTTTACAAAATTAGAGACATTTTTTCAAAATAATATTCACAGCAAAACAGAAAAGTTTTATTTAACACTATTATCATTAGTGATGAGAAATAAAAGAAAATCATTTTTTATAATATTTTCAGTGTTATTTTCTTTGCTAATATTAATGCTCATAAAAATACCCAAAGAAGGCTACCCTGTGTCTGATGCGGGGACAATAATATCAAGACTAAGAATGCCTGTTGGAACGAGGGTGCAGTTTACAGATTTATTTATTGATAGAATGGAAGATGATATAGAAAATAGTGTTGGAGAAAATATAGATTATTATGAAACAAGAGTGAGAACGGGAAGAAATGAACATCATGGAGAGGTGAGAGTAAAATTAATAGACAGAGAAAAAGGAAGAGATAAAGATATTAACTATTATATAGAAGAGATAAGAAATAAAGTAAATGGCTACCCAGGAAGAATAGAATTAAATTCAGAAAATGTTGCAATGGGAAAACCTAAAGATTATAGCTCTATTATAATAGAAGTAGTTGGAGATAATTTGGATATGGGCTATGATGTGGCAAGCAATGTTATTAATGCAGTTTCTAAAGTAGAAGGAATAAGAAATGTACTTATAAAAGAAGATGACTCAAATCATGAAATATTATTTACTATAAACAGAGATTTAATATCAAAAATAGGAATTAGCTTAGATACTATAGGAAGCATAATTCGCACTTCATTTAGCGGCACTGTTGCAAGCACTATGACATTAGAAAACTCTTTATATATAGATTCTGATATAGTAGTAAGGCTTGAAGACGGTACAAGAGAAAATATAGACGGTGTATATAAATTAATGATACCAACAGGAACAAACATTATACCAATATCATCTGTAGTGCAAATATCTAAATCAACTGGCCCTACAGAAATAAACAGAAAAAATGATAATAGAATAATAGAAATAACAGCAAGCTCTTATGGAAGAGCTGTAAACGAAATAATATCAGATATAAAAAAAGAATTAAATAATATATATATACCAAGCGGATTTTTAATAAATTTTTCAGGTGATTATGAGGATATGCAGGAATCTTTTCATCAATTATTAGTATCATTAATAATGGCTATAGTTTTTGTTTATGCAATAATAGCAGGACAATTTGAATCATACATAACACCTTTTGTAATATCTTTATCTGTGCCTTTTGCCTTATTTGGAGCATTAATATTTCTCTATATTAGCGGAGAGACTTTGAATGTTTATAGTGCAATAGGTATTATAATGCTTGTTGGTATAGTTGTAAATAATGGAATAGTTTTAATAGATTATATGAATAAAATTGTATTAGAAGAAAATATATCTTGGAATGAATCAGCTATAAAGGCTTGCAAAAGAAGATTAAAGCCTGTACTTATGACTTCTTTAACTACAATTTTAGGAATGCTTCCTATGATGCTAAAAATAGGTAATGGTACAGAAATGTATAAACCATTAGCTACTGCAGTTTGCGGAGGGCTCTTATTTTCTACAATATTTACCCTTATAATAATACCTGCTGTATATTCAAGTTTTAGAAACAGGTTCGATATAAAAAGAGAATATGATTAATAAAAAAATAAAATTCATTGTAGTTAACATACTTAATCAATTTATAAATAAAACTTTCGATAATTATTTAACTATTATATTATTAAAAGGGCTTATTTATGGAAAATCAATTAAAAATAATAGAGATTAATGAGTTAGAGAATCTATTAGAAGAGTTTGCAGATTATTTACAAACTTTAAATTATGCCGCTCATACAATCAATAGTTATACTAAAGACTTAAAAGAATATATAAAATTCTTAGAAGATAATAATATAAACTTTAATGAAGCTACTCACTACACTATAAGAGACTATTTTGCCTCATTAAAAAATAAAAAATTAAAAAACGCTACAACTTCAAGACACCTCTCTTCTATAAAGAAATTCTATAAATATTTAATAAGAAATGGTTATTCTGATAAAACAAGAATAATAAACATGAAAAGCCCCAAAAGAGAAGAACATATAGCAAAATTTTTATCGCTTAATGATATAGATAAAATATTAGCAATAGAAGATGAAAATGATTTTACTATTATAAGAGATAAGATGATGGCTATATTTATGTATGCTATAGGTTTAAGGGCATCAGAGTTAATATCTATTAAACTTAATATGATACATAAGGGATCTACAACTTTAAGAATACTTGGTAAAGGCTCAAAAGTGAGGGAAATACCGTTAATTCCTATAATATATGATAATTGGGATTTGTATATGCAAAAAAGAGCTATTATACAAAGAGAATATGCTGCAGATAATAATTATTTATTTATAAACAGATTTGGAAAACCTATAAGCGATAGAAGTGTTAGAAACTCAATGAAAAGGCTTATGAGAATGGCTAATATAAGTGTAGATTTTTCTCCGCATACTTTAAGACATACATTCGCCACACATCTTCTAAATAATGATGCTGAAATTAGAGGGGTTCAAGAGCTACTTGGGCATGAAAGTATATCAACAACTCAGAGATATACGCATGTTACAAATGATAGGCTTTTTGAAGTGTATAATAAAGCCCACCCTCATTCAAGATAAAATATAATTTTTTTAAATTTTTATAAAAAAATAAATCAAATAAAAATTTAAGTATAGCATAAATAATAATTACTTTATTATTACAGGCTATTTAAATTTATTTTTTCATTCATACGATTTAATTTTTTTATGGGTTTTATATTAGAGTTGATAAAAATTTTTTCTATATTGTTATAGTCTAAATTAGGCACAAACACATGTATTTTTCCTATTATATTTGGAACTTCATTTTTATTTTCTTTCCAACCTATAATTTGAAACCTCATAATTTTTATGCCAAATTTATCTATTTCACTTTCAATATCAATTTTATTATTATATTCTATTAAATATATAATAGAATGATTTTTATGCGCCAAAAAATAAGGAGCTCTATAAATTGATGTGCTTAAAAATATACAAAAACAACCAATAGCAGAAAGCACCCATTCTCCAGAGCCTATAACTATTCCCAAACAAGCAGTAACCCAAACAATGGCCGCAGTAGTTATTCCATGTAATTTACCCCTATTTTGTATAATCATACCAGCACCTAAAAAACCAATGCCGGAAACAATCTGTGCTGTTATTCTGCTGTAATCTGGCATGGAATATAATAATTTGCTTCCTATCTCCATTAATTGACTATTTTGAATCAATATAGTTTTTGCAAATATTTCTTCGTAGCAAGATAATATAGCAGCTCCCATACATACAATACTTGTAGTTCTGCTTCCTATAGGCTTTTTATGCTGCGCTCTCTCCCACCCTATTAAAGCCCCTACTATATATGCTACTAATATTCTTGTTGTTATCTCTAATATATTATAATTTTCAGCTATAGTTTTTATCATTAAATATTTCCTATTTTTCACTACTTCTTTTCAATATAAGAGTCAAATAATTCTATTACATCTTTTCTTTTTTTTCTTGCTGCAAGTCTGTATGCAGTATTATCATAATTATTTCTATCTGTAGGATTTGCTCCAGCTTTTAACAGCTCTTCTATAATATTAATATCTGTGCCGAATGTTTTATAAATTATTTTATTATACTCTTCTACCTTTTTCTCATATTGATACATTACAGAACGTATTAAAACACTGTTTCCATTTCTATCTCTCGCTTGAACATCAGCTCCTAATTCTATTAATTTTTTTATATTGTCTAAATTAGCATCTTCTCTCTCTATTGAATACATTAAAACACTTTTTCCGCTATTAGTTTCATAAGAGTTTACATCAGCCCCCAATTCTATCAAATCAAATACCATGTTAGTATTATTATTTTTTGCATTATAAATTAAAGCATCATTTAAATTACTGGCTCCCGCTTCTATTAATCTTTTTGTAATATTTAAATCTTTTGATGCTGATAAAGGTGATTTTCTTATAGCCCCTTCATAATTTCTATATACAACTAATAGAGTTTCAGCATTAACATTAGCTCCCATCTCTATTAAATAATTTATAGTGTCAATATCTCCGCCCTCGCAAGCACTTACTAAAGCACTATTAATATCTTTTGCCCCCATGTTAATAAGCTCTTTAACAATATCTAATTTACCGCCAAAAGCAGCATAACTAATTGCTATATTATAATTACTAGCGCCAGCATTATTTAACTCTTTAGCTATATCCCAATACCCTTCCATACATGAAATATAAAATGCCATATCAACATCTTTTGCTCCAAAATTAAGAAGCTCCCTTACAATATCAATATTACCATTTTTTGCCGCATACATTAAAGGTGTCATATTATATTTAGAATAAAATACATCTAAATTATCACCCTCTCTTATTATCCTTTTTATCTCTTCTATATTATTATCATCTATACTTTGCATTAAATTATTTTTACTTTGGGAAAATAAAAATGAAGCATTGATAATTAAAATAAATACTATTACTTTTTTCATAATACATCTTTCCTATATACTTTTAAAATTATCGGAAAATAAACATAATATTAAAAAATATTTTTTATTTATTCTCTATTAGGTTATATGTCATTATGTATGGTTTTATAATTTATGGAAAAACACTGCAAAAATAATTAAAATGCAAAATTAATCTTTGACATAATACAATTTTTTTAGTATAGTGTTATTATAAAACTAATTGATTGGAGTTCTCATGGAATATCTAAAAGAGACAATTTTTTATGGAAACAGTTTATTTAAGTATTTAATTTCTTTGGTATTATTTATTACAAGTTTTGCTATTATGAGAATTTGTCTTTTGATTTTAGTAAGACTGTTAATGAAAGTTAATGTTAAGTTTCAGAATTCTTTTTTCGCTGCTTTGGCAAAAAGTATAAAAAGAAGGAGCATTCCTGTTATATTGGTGGCTTCTATAGCTATAGCAAAATCCACATTAGTATTGCCTAAGGTATTAGGAGGATATTGGGGTAAGATATTAGCTGTATGTATAATTGTTTTTTCTGTATTATTTATATGCGATGTTATAACTAATTTTACAGATAATTATTTATCGCAGAAAAAAAATGTTATTATATCTGATGGAATAATTACTTTAACAAAAGTATTGGTATGGATAATTGGTATTTTAACTATACTTTCAAATGTGGGGGTTAATGTTACTACATTTATTACAGGTCTTGGTATTGGAGGTGTAGCTGTTGCATTTGCAGCTCAAAGTATAATAGCCGATTTATTTAATTATTTTGTAATAGTTTTTGATAAGCCTTTTTTGAAAGGAGATTTTATTCAGATTGACCAAGATTTGGGTACTGTTGAATATATAGGAATTAAATCCACTCGCATAAGAAGAAACACAGGAGAACAGCTTTTAATATCTAATACTAATTTACTTGCTTCAAGAATACAAAACTATAGAGTATTAGAAAAAAGAAGAAAATATATGACTATAGGAGTTGAGTATTCTACTCCTATAGAAACGCTTAAAAAAATACCTGATTTAGTAAAAAGTATTATTGAAAGTGAAAACTCTACTACATTTTATAGTGCGAGGTTTATAGAATTTGCTGATTCTTCATTAAACTTTGAAGTGATATATTATGTTAATATTGCAGATTATGCTGAATTTGTAAAGGTTGTAGAAAACATCAACTATAAATTAGTAGAAGAGTTTGCTAAAATTAATGCTAACTTTGCATTCCCTTCAAGAACTGTTTATCTCAGTAAAGAGTAGATTTAAGGCTTTAATTTAAAATACTCTAATTTGTAATGTACATTTAAAGTATCATCTGCTACTTCTTTACCCAAAATAGAACTTTGATGAACAAGCTGTGAGTTTTCCTGTGTTATAGTGTTTAATTCATTCATAGCTAAATTAATTTCTTTTACACTGTTCTCTTCTGTAGATACAGAATTATATACTTCCAAAAGAAGATTTGATACTTCATTAGCTGAATTTTCTATCTTTGAAAGTATATCTAAAGAATGCTTAACAGATTCATATCCTACATCTATTTTAGATAATGTTTTTTCTATAATATTTGTTATGTTTCCTGCCGCCTCATTAACATTATTAGCTAAGTTTCTAATTTCTAAAGCAACTACAGCAAAGCCCTTGCCTTGTTCTCCTGCACGAGCTGCTTCTACCGCTGCATTCAATGCTAAAATATTGGTTTGTAATGCAATATCTTGTATAAGTTTTGTAATATTAGAAATTTCCTTGCTTGAAGATGATATATCATACATATTATCAGATATTTTATTAACCGCTTCTACTCCGCTCTTTGAAAAATCTCTTACCTTTATCCCCATATCTTTTACTAAATTGCTATGTTTAGATGTCTCTGATATTGATGAAAAAAGGCTTTCTATAGAACTTGTTATTTCTTCTATGGCAGCCGCCTGAGATGAGGTTCTATCAGACAAATTATAAATTCCATTGGATATTTGAGCAGTAGAGTTTTTAATGCCGTCTATATGTGATTTTATGCCATAAACTATTTGAGATATTTTCTCTTGCATATCATTTAAAGAGTTAGTTAAATGACCAGATTCATCTTTTAATGATAAATCTTTTTTATTAAAATTACTATTAAAATTTCCTTCTTTCATCAAATCTATTATTTCTATAGAATGATTTAATGGCTTAATTACTTTTGATACTAATAAAACTTCAATAATAATTAAAACTATCATAATTAATAATATAACAAGCATTATCAAATGATATTGAATATTGATGTTTCTCGCATCACCTTTAAAAATAAGTATCCATGGAGCATTTGATAGAGTTTGTATACTATACCATTTATCTTTATATATTTTTGTTTCATTTAGATGAGAAGAAAAATTATCTTTAAAATTGGCAAATAATGGGTCTGTAAATAAATTATTATCTTTATTTAATAGATATTTTTTATCATCATGTGTTATATATATTCCTTCTTGTGATACTATATTACATTCACCATCAAAATTTTTTTTTACATCTTCAATTATTCCATTAATATCTGTAAAATCTATAGAAAATACTCCAAGCAAAGAATTATTAGTATAAGCAGCCTTACTAAATGTAACAGTAAGTTCATTTACTATAAAATCTATATAAGGCTCGCTTATATAAACATCATTAGTTAAAACAGCATTTTTATACCAATCTCTCGAAGTTTGGTCATAAGAACGGTCATATTCTGTTAATGTGTTAATAAAAACACCCCCTTGAGAATAAGGTACCGTTTCTCCATAATATACATTTAAATATCCTTCTTGTGATTTGGCAATATTAGTAAAAAAGTTTCCTATTGTTTCTATATTTGGATTTGCTTCGAGATTATTTATTACTGTATTTACTGTATTTTTTATCTCATTAATTTTACCTTCAGTGATATTTTTTAAGTTTAAGGTTTGAAAATGCTTTTCTTTTAAAAATTTATCTATATATATTGGTTTATAAATCAAATATATCAATACAAATGATGCAAATAAAAATATTGAAAAAGTAAAAATAAATTTAGACATCAAGCCTTTTTTCATTAAATTAGTCCTAAAAATAAATATGATTGTGAAATTATAATATAAATATGAAAAAAAGCAAATTTGCTATATTTCCGGCTTTGAAACAATATATATTTTGGATATTTGCCAATCATTAGATAGTTTTAATTTTAGAGATGACTTTAATTTTATTACCATTTCAGCAAATCTGCTCTTATTTCCTAATTTAAATCCATCTCCGCTAAAATACTGCTCTTCTAACCATACGGCTTCATTTTTCATAAATATTGCATAAAAACTATCTAGCCCAAACGGTGCAGAAACTACCATCTTAAAAATAGAGCCTTCTGGAGGAATTGTATATTCTGTATTAGAATCTATATTATTTTTGCGAATATTATTATTTTCCATATAGTTATTAAAATCATTAGGATGCATTAAAATAATATTGCCGTCATTTTGCAGTGCCAATATATATAAATAGCCATCTTCTGTAGAATTAAAATTTATTTTAAATGTTTCATTTTCTATTATTTCACCGCTATCTTTTATAATAATACTTTCATTGCTTGATGTAATTCTCTCTATTTCAAAGTTTAAATTAATATTTCTATTTTCATTAACAATAGAATCTAATATACTTTTGGCAAAATAATATTCCAAGTAAGTGCCTATTGTACTAATTTGAGAATTTGCTTGATTTGAAGCTATAGACTTATATTCTTTAAGAGTTTCTCCTTTTGCTATATCTATTACTGTGAAATTATAAAAAAGTTCATACTCATTTGTTGCTGTATTATTAGTATTTGAAGGTTCTCCTAATTTTTCTTCTATTATTTCATTTAAATCTTTTTTTTCTGAGGTATAATTATCTAATTTATCTAATGCGTTTACTATATCATTAGAATAAGATTGAATATTTTCATTTGTTAGCAAAATATTTGTTATATTGTTTGTTGCTAAATTATTGGCTGCTATGTTATTTGTATTTTTTAGTTTAAGTTCGCTATCCATTATTATTGCAACATTAACTTTTAAATTTGATGCTACAGTTAATCCCTGTTGTAGTGTTAATTCATTTGTTTTGAATAACCGTTTTTTCATTCTATCAACTGTTATAGTGTATGGGTGTTTTAGATATGGAAAACGGTTTATAGTTCTTACAATATCTTTTCTTAAAGGAGAGTTATTTTTTAATTCATAGTTCAAATCTACTATAGATATTTTTAGTTGTTCTCTTGAATATAAACAAAATATATTTAATAATAATATGATTAGAACTTTTAATTTCAAAAAAATATCTCCTAATATTCTATAGTAGTATGTTTAATAGAGTTAGTATTAATATTATGAATATTATCAAGTATATCCATTATCCTCGATAAATCATCAGCACTATAATATTCTATTATAATTTTACCTTCTTTACCTTCTTTATCTATTACATTAACTTTTGTAGAAAATATTTTCTCCAAATCATTTTCTAATTTTTTTATATTAGGGTCTTTCTTATGTTCTTGTTTTATATTTTTATTTTGTGTATCATTATTTTCTTTTATTACATCTTTTGATTCTTTTACTATTCTTTCACATTCTCTTACAGAATAGCCTTTTTCTATTATTTCTTTAGCAAATCTTTCTCTCTCCTCATCATTTTCACTAAAAGAAAGTATAGTTCTTGCATGACCTTCTGTAAGCTTATCTTCTAATATTAGATTTTGTATATTTTCATTTAACTCTAATATTCTCATAGAGTTTGAAATAGTGCTTCTGCTTTTACCAACTCTATTAGCCAATTCTTCTTGCTTGATATTTAAATCATATATCAATTTTTTGTAGCTTCTTGCTATTTCTATTGCGTTTAAATCTGCTCTTTGAATATTTTCTACAAGTGTAAGTTCGAGCATTTTAGAATCAGGAATATTTTTTAATACTAATGCTGGTACCTTATCTTTGTTTAAATATTTAAATGCTCTAAATCTTCTTTCGCCGGATATTATTTGGTATTTGCCGTCTTTTTCTCTTAATGTAACAGGGTTTATAAGTCCATTTTCTTTTATAGATTCTGCAAGACCTTTAATTTCTTCTTCATTAAAAACTTTTCTCGGCTGATCTGGGTTAACATCTATAAGAGAAATATCTATTTCTAATATTCCATTTTTTTCTGCTTCTTCAACAGCTCTTTTTATTTCCTTATCGGTAGATTTTATTAAGGCATTCATACCCTGACCGCCAAGTCCGCCTTTTCTGCTCATATATTATTACTCCAAAAATTATTTAGACCTTTCTATAAACTCTTTTGCAAATTCTTTATAACTCCTAGCACCAATACACTCTTTATCGTAATCCGTAATAGCCTTTCCATAAGACGGCGCCTCACTCAAACGTACATTTCTTGGTATCATAGTCTTATAAGTTTTATCTTTAAAATAATTAACAACTTCTCTAACAACATCATTGCTTAGATTAGTTCTTCCGTCATACATCGTTAATAATACACCTTCTATATATAAATTAGGATTCAAATTCTCTTTAACTAAAGATATAGTATTATTAAGCTCCCCCACACCATCCAAAGCATAAAATTCACATTGTATTGGTATAAGCACAGAATCTGCAGCAGTTAGAGCATTTAAAGTAAGAATACCCAAAGTAGGAGGACAATCAATAAATACATAATCATAATTATTTCTTATTTTTTCTATAGCTTTTTTCAATTTATATTCTCTTCCTATCTCACCTACTAATTCTATCTGAGCACCTACCAAATCAGAGTCCGACGGTATGAGATAAAGATTTTCTTGATATGTTTCTATTATTACTTGTTCTATATCAGCCTCACCAATTAGAATATCATATATACCGTATTCCATTTTATCTCTTGTAACACCTATACCCAAACATGCATTAGCCTGCGGGTCTATATCTATTAATAAAGTTTTATATCCCATAGATGCTACTATAGAACTTAAATTAACAGCTGTTGTTGTTTTACCAACGCCGCCTTTTTGATTTACTATTGATATAATTTTAGACATATAAAATAACCCTTAAAATTAGTATATTATAACAAAAGTATATATTTTATCAAGGTTTTAATAAAATTATAAGTATAAGTTTTTTCTATATTTTATATAAGATATAATAACTTTCTATCATATTAATGCTGAAAAATCTAATTTTCAGTAAAAAATAAAAAATAAAAATAATTCTATAATATCCGATAAAATATTTATGTTTAGAGTTAATATTTTATTAAAAGGAAGAGTTCAGGGTGTAGGATTTAGATACTATGCCAAACAAACTGCAGATGCTATGAATATAGTAGGAAAGGTTTGGAATAATTATGATGGGTCTGTCGAAATAGAAGCATATATAAAAACAAAAAGTGAAATAGAAGAGTTTGTTGCTAAAATGAAAAAAGGTTCTCCTATGTCTAGCGTTAAAGAATCTAATGTTGTGGTACTAGCTTGCGATCCTCCTATAGAAGATAGTTTTGAAGTAGATAATTGAATTAGATGTTGGGAGGGTTATGAAAAATATTTTTTTTATATGCTTTATTGCAGCATTTTTCTATAATATTTCTTTTGCTGTAAATTATGTTGATTACAAAGTAGAAAATGGAGATACGCTCTATGGTATAGCTTTTGCTCATGATATGAAAGCTAGTGAGTTTTTAAAACTTAACAAAATAGATAATCCAGATTCATATAAATTAAAAGTTGGAGAAACTCTAAAAGTAAAAGAGAAAGAATATGATTTGGTATATGATGTTAAGGCTAAGTCTTATGGATTAAAACCAGAGAAAAAAACATCTTATATAGACTATAAAGTAAAAGATGGAGATACTGTGCTTGGTATAGCATTCGCTCATGGAATGAGTGCAAGTGAGTTTTGTATTATAAATAATATAGAAGATTTTAATAAATATCAATTAAAAAAAGGTGAAATATTAAAGGTTGCTAATGTTTCAAATATAGAAGAAAAAAAAGTAAATAATAATGTAGAGAGTATAAAAAAAGAAATAGAGCAAAATAAATATACAGATTATAAGGTAAAAGATGGAGATACTGTGCTTGGTATAGCATTCGCTCATGGAATGAGTGCGAGTGAATTTTGTGCTATAAACAATATAGAAGATTTTAATAAATATCAATTAAAAAAAGGTGAAATATTAAAGGTTGCTAATTCTGCAAATATATCAAGAGAAGAAATTTTAAATAATAATAATAATAATAATAATAATACAGAAGAAATAAAAGATCAAATAGATAGCAACTATATAGAATATAAAGTGAAAAATGGAGACACTCTTTATGGTATAGCATTCTCACACGGAATGACTGCTAATGAGTTTTTAAAACTTAATAAAATAAATGATGCAAACAAATATAATCTTAGAGTTGGAGAGATTCTTTATATAAAAGATAATAATAATTCTAATATAGAAAGAGTAGAAAATAAAGATATAATAGAAGAAATAAAAAAAGATATAAATATAGAAAAAGATAGTGATAATTATGTAAACTATAAAGTAAAAAATGGTGATACACTATATGGTATTGCTTTTGAAAATGACATGTCTGTTAGCGACTTTTTACAACTAAATAATATATCAGACCCTATAGCATATAAACTTAAAGTAGGTGAAACATTAAAAATATATCCTAAAATACAAAACAAAGTAGACACATCAAGAACAACTAAAATCTACAAAGTAAAAAGAGGAGATACTCTTGGTGCTATAGCTATAAATAATTCTATGTCTTTAGATGAACTTTTAAAATTAAACTCTTTAAGAAAGGATTATGTATTAAAGATTGGAGATAATATAAAAGTATATGATAAAATATCTGTTAAGCTTGACAGTAACTCTATAGAGAAGGCTGATTATATAAAAATAGAAAGTTATAAAGTGAAAAGCGGAGATACTTTAAGCGAAATAGCCCTCGCTAAAAAAATGGATTTAGTAGAGCTTTATTCATTGAATGGATTAGATAATAACTATGTATTAAAAGCAGGCGATGTATTAAAAGTATATGGTGAAAGAGAAAAAATTAACAAAATTGTTATTTCTAATTATAAAGTAAAAAAAGGAGATACTTTATATTCTATAGCAAGAAACAATAAAATGGAGTTAAAAAAGCTATTAGAGATAAACAATATAAAAGACGCAAATAAATACTCTTTACAGATTGGAGCTAACTTAAAAATAGAAACTATAAAAAGCGAATATGCTGATGAAACTATACCAGATTCTTCATTCCAATGGCCTTATAGAGGAATAATAGTTGCAAGATATGGTGTTGATACATATAAGCTTGCAAATAGAGGAATAAATATATTAGGAAAAATTGGAGATGAAGTATTATCTGCAGACTATGGTATTGTAGAATATGCTAATGATATTAGAGGTTTTGGCAAAGTAATTATAATAAAACATAAAAATGGTTTTACAACCTCTTATGCTCATTTATCTAAAATAGCAGTAAAATTGGGGGATATAGTAAACAAAGGTGATTATATAGGTAATATAGGAGATACTGGTTTGGTTGATAAGAGCGAATTGTATTTCAAGATATCATATAGAGGAAGAGCATTAGACCCTATAAAATTGCTCCCTAAAAACTAATAAAAATAGTTTAAATAAATTAATTATATTTCATATTTTTTATTGTTTTCTGTCATAAAAATAATAAACATCAAATTCAACAAAAAGATTATATCATTAGAAATATAATTGTTTGCAAAATAATTGTTTATGCATTAGAATATTACAAATTAATTTTTATTAAGAGGTATTTTATTATGGCATCATTTATGGATAGTTTAAGAGAAAAGGTTAAAGCTAATCCTAAAAGCATAGTTTTAGCAGAGGGGTATGATGAAAGACATGTTAAGGCTGCTGTCATACTAAAAAGAGAAGGCTTAGCAAAAGATGTTATTTTAATAGGCGACAGGGCTAAAGTAGAGGCTTTAGCAAGAGAAAATTCTCTTACATTAGGAGATAGTTTTGCTAGAGTATTTGACCCTAAAGTAGAATCTAAAACAGAAAACTATATAGAATTATTATTTAAGGCTAGAGAAAAAAAAGGAATGACTAGAGAACAAGCTAAAGAACTTATCGTTTATAATTCTGTATATACTGGTGCTGCTATTTTAGCTGATGGCGGGGCTGATGGTATGGTTGGAGGTGCAGTATATGCTACAGGCGAGATGCTTAGAGCTGCTTTATTTTTAATAGGCTTAAAACAAGGTATTAAAACTTTATCTTCTACATTCTTTGTAGAGAGCCCTGATAAGGCTTTATTTGATGATGGTATAGCTTGTTTTGCTGATTGTGCTGTTATACCTGATCCTACTTCTGAACAGCTTGCTGATATTGCTGAGTCTACTGCTGATTCTTTTAGAAAAATGACTGGTAAAGATCCGAGAGTTGCTTTCTTATCTTTCTCTACTAAAGGTTCTGCAAGCCATGAATCTGTTGATAAAGTAATAGAGGCTAAAAAAATATTAGATTCAAGAAATGTTAATTTTGTTTATGATGGTGAGCTTCAATTTGATGCTGCTATAGTTCCAAAAGTAGGAGAACAAAAAGCACCTAATTCTAAAGTTAAAGGTAATGCTAATGTACTAATATTCCCTAATTTGAATGCTGGTAATATTGGTTATAAAATTGCTCAGAGAGTTGGTAAATGTACTGCTATTGGTCCTATGCTTCAAGGTATTGCTAAACCTGCTAATGACCTTTCAAGAGGCTGTTCTGCTCAGGATATAGCTGATTTAGTAGTTTTAACTTCTTTGCAATAATTTAATTTATTTAATTTAATAATAAAAAAAGCCCCTTAAATATTTTAAGAGGCTTTTTTATTTTTTTTTATTATTTTTTAATCTACACTATATTCAGCTTCACTGTCTCCGCTTATAACAAATCTATAAGGATTCGTAGGCATTATCTTTACTAAATAATTATATAAAAGTGTTGAACTTTGTAATACTGACGTGTTGGTATTATAATAAAAATACTTTGGATATTCTAAAACATAGTCATAATAAAGACTGTCTTTAGAGCTTACAATCTCCCCTATTTTATTATTAACCTTCCACAAGAAATATACTGATTTATCTGTAAAATAATTTGTAGTTTTTTGATTTAATATATAAGAAAAATAATTTGCAGATTTTAAATAATCATAATTCTTATAATAATTCATAGCAGACTTATAATGTTCAAATACATCTTTTACTTTTTCTATGTCATTAGTCATATATCTCGAATAGCTCCAGCCGATTATAGGGCCATAGTATGTGTCATATCTCACTAAAGACCAATCCTCGTTTTCTCTCTCTTTGTTATTATATACATTTGTTTGCTTTAATACTGTAACAAAGTCGTAGTTTTGCATTACATATAACTCAGTCTCTTTTCCTATACTAATTGCCGGAATTCTATCTCTTATAATGATTCCATTTCCTCTTATATAATAATCTTCATTTAATACAGGCTTAATTGCTTCTATTCTTTCTTTAATTGTGCCCATTGTTTTATCATATTCTGTTTTTTCATTAGCAGTTAATTCAAAAGGAAGTACATCTGGAAAATATGATTTATTATTTAATATATTCTCCTGAAGTATACTTGTTCTATATTTGTCTGAAAATCTTTTTAAATAATTTACATTGCTTAAATATTTTTCTTTATCTTCTGTAGATGATATTGTTTGAAATCTATGGCGCATTCCAAAGTAATAAGCAAAATCTTTAAGCGGGAATACACTTTCACTATCAGCAACTATTCTGTCAAATATAGCTCCGTTAAATGTGTATACATTATCTTTAATTTTTATTCCTAATTGATTATAAATATTTAATAATTCTTTGCTTCTCTTTGTAGTTGAAGTATTAACATTAGTGTTTGCCGAATTTTCCTCGCCCTCTACAATCCCCTCAGATATTAGTTTATTGTAGAAACTATCCATATAGAGCGGGTCATTTTCTACCATATAAATCAAAGCCTGCCCAAGTAAATATGAGGCTTCGCTTTGATAATAACTTGAAGGGTATGTAAACAAAAATCTCGCTAAAGTTTCAAAACCATCTTTATAGTTTGATGATAATATTTGATCTCTTCCTTTTAAGAAAGTTGTTAATTCATTGTAGGGTGTTTGTGCATTTACTTCCTCTTTTTTGGGAAGGGATTTTAAAAATTCGCTTAAAGCACCATTATCTTCTGTATTTTCTATTGTTTTTAATTTTTGAAATTCACTTATAGAATCTTTAACTTTACAAGATGTTAAAGAAGAAATTATTAATGTAATAATTAAAATATTTTTTATAGTGTTCATTTTATACCTTTTGAGTTTGTAGTTTCTTTATAAAACTTTCTAAAATAGATTTAGAAAAATCATTGTTTTTGTTTTCAAGCATAGTATCAACTAATTTTTCACATTCTTCTATAGATACAGACCTTATTATATTTTTCACTTCTGCTATAGAAGTTACAGACATGGATAATTCTCTAATTCCAAGACCAAGTAAAATAGGAGTATACATTGGAACGCCGCCCATCTCTCCGCATAATGTTACTAGTTTATTATTATCTTTTGCTGTTTTTATAATATGCTTTAATATTCTTAAAACAGATATATCTATAGGATTATAAAGATAAGTTAATTTTTCATTTGTTCTATCACATGCCAATATATATTGCGTTAAATCATTAGAGCCTATAGAAATAAAGTCTGTTTCTTCTATAAGTAAATCTATGATAATTGCTGCAGAAGGAGTTTCTATTAAGGCACCTATTTTTATATTGTCATTATATGCTATATTTTCTTTCTTTAATTCTTCTTTTATTTCATTAATAAATTTTTTAGCCTCTAAAAACTCTTCTAAAGTACTTATCATAGGTATCATTATTTCTATATTTCCATACACAGAAGCTCTTAATAATGCTCTTATTTGATTTTTAAATATTCTTTTGTTTGATAAACAAAATCTTATAGCACGCCATCCTAAAAATGGATTATCTTCTTTTATATTAAAGACTCCAAGAGATGGCGCCATTTTATCTCCGCCAATATCTAATGTTCTTATTATTACTTTACCATTTGCAGATGAGGCTATTTTTTTGTATACATTAAATTGTCTCTCTTCTGTCGGTAAAGCACAGCTATTGCCGTCATCAGAATAAATATATAAAAACTCTGTTCTATAAAGTCCTATTGAATCTATGCCATATTTTATAACGCTTTCCATTTCTTCAGGTATATCTATATTGGCATTTATAGTTATTTCTGTATTATCTTTGGTTATAGCTTTTTCTTTGGCATCTTTAATAGATTGCTCTTTATATTTTTTTAATTTTTCAGATAATAAAGTGTAATTGTGAGTATCTTTATCATTTGGATTTAATATGACTATATTACTCCTACAATCTATTATGATTTTTCTATCATTCTTTGCTCTATTAGTAATATTTTCTACATTAAAAATAGTAGGTATTCCAAAAGATTTAGCAAGTATAGCAGCGTGAGAAGTATAACCTCCTCCTTCCACTATAAATCCGCCAACACCTATACTGTTAAACTTTAATACATCGCTTGGTGTTAATGTTTTAGATATTACTATGCAGTCTTTTGGTATAGAAAATGTACTCTCTGTGCTAGGGTTTAATAAATTTCTTATTACTCTGCCCTTTATATCTATTATATCACTAGCTCTCTCTGAAAGCATTCTATTATTAAAAGCAGATATTCTATCAAAATATTCTGTTATCACACTATCATATACATATTCAACATTTAATAATTTCTCTTTTACCTCATCTTTTACCTGTTTTATTATTACAGGGTCTTGAATAAGCAAAATATGCATAGATAAAATATTTTTTAAATTATTATTAACATTAGCTATTAAATATTCTATTTGTTTTTTGGATTGTTCTATAGCCTTATCTAATCTTACATGCTCTTCTTCAACATCTTCTTTTTCTATATTATACATTGGGGTTATTAATGAATTAAGATATAGGAATGAATCTCCTATAGATACATAATTACCGATGCCGTTTCCTTTTAGTATAGTTCTTTTATCAGGCATAATCTCCCCAATATTATGTTAATTTAATTATATAATTATAATATATATGCAAATATTTTCAATAGTAATAAAAAAATAATTATTAAATATTATTAAGCATTTCTATCACTATTTTTTTAGAATTTTCTGCTGCCTTAGCTACAAATTTTGGAAAATCTACCACCGCATCACTATCCGCTTTATCAGATAATGAACGTATAACTACAAAAGGTACTTTATACATCAAAGCTGCATGAGCAACAGCGGCACCTTCCATTTCTATAGCACCAGCTTTAAATTTATTATGTATTTGTTTAACCTTTTCATTGTTACCTACAAATTGGTCTCCAGTGGCTATTGTATCAATATAAACTTTATTTTCAGTTATAACTTTTTGAGCTGAAACTTTTGCAAGTTCTATTAAAGATTTATCAGCAGGATAATAATTATCACTATATCCTTTCACTAAAACTGTAAGTTCATCTCCATCTAAATCGCTTGTATCAAAATCATGCTCTATTAAATCTTTTGATATAACAATATCAGATATATCATAATCAGGATTGCCTGAACCAGCAACGCCTGTAAAGATTATTTTTTCTACGTTAAATTTTTCTATAGCAATAGTTGTAGCAATAGCAGCATTAACTTTTCCTATACCAGATTTTAATAGTACAACATTTTTACCGCATAGCACCCCTTTATAATATATAATATTAGCTATTTCAATTTCTTCTATATCTTTTATCAAACCTTTAAAATTAGTAATTTCACAGTCCATAGCACCGATTATTGCAATTCTTTTTATTTCAGACATAATATAATTTTTCTCCTTAAACATTAATAATTATAATCTATTATATATTAAAACTTTATTTTTATAAACTTATAATTCTATTTTTTTATAAATGATAATTTTAAAATAGTTTTTATAAAGAAATTATTAAAAAGTAATTAATAATAAGAAGCGGAGCTATAAGCCGTATTCTGTCATTTAAGGTAAACATTTATCTAGATACTGCATTGCTGAAGTACTCAAGCGAGCTACCTGAAACCTTTATGAAAAGGGCAATCGGTTTCTGTTTGCTCTTGCCTCTCATGGGGTTTACACTGCCATTCATGTCGCCACAAATGCGGTGTGCTCTTACCACGCCTTTTCACCCTTACCTAAAAATAGGCGGTATATTTTCTGCTGCACTTTCCATAGGCTTTCGCCTTCAAGCCGTTAGCTTGCATGAAGCCCTTTAGAGGTACGGACTTTCCTCAGTATTAGTTTTTTAAATACCGCGTTTACCCACTCCGCATAGTTTGTTACTTTATTATAAAAACAGAAAAATGTCAATTACCTCATTATATATTGAAAGTTTTTAAAGTTTATCAAAATCTTTTTAATTTTTTATTTGCGGCGGCTTTGCCACACCGCTGTGCGTGCTCGCAATACCCCAACTTCTTTTGCGACCGAAGGGAGTGCCTGTGGCGTGTCCCAAAGAAGCAAAAGGACTGCATTTTTTATTATAAAAGAGAGTTATTCTATATGTATATATATTTAATATGTAAAATATAAACATTTGCACTTTTGGTTCTTTGACGAAGTCCGCAGAGCGTACGCGGCGGGAAAAAGAACAAGAACAAAATAAATAAACTTAAAAATTTTAAGTGAATATTAGTTAATCATATTTATGAAACGCCAAGCATTTTTATAGCTTCTGAAATATGGTCTATGCCTATAATCTTAACACCATCTATAGACTTGCTTAATTCTTTTACAGCTCTCTTTGAAATATAAACTTCTTTAAGAGAAAATTTCTTCATCTCTTTTATACGCCTTTCAATAAACCTTACAGGTCTCACCTCTCCCGAAAGCCCCAACTCTCCAATATAAGCCGTAGTTCTCTGAATAGCTATGCCATACATACTTGACACTATAGCCATAGCAATAGAAATATCACTCGCAGTCTCCTTAACATTAAGACCATTTGCAATATTAATATATACATCTTGATTAGAAAGATTTATATGACATCTTTTTTCTAAAATAGCAATGATGATAAGAAGCCTATATTGGTCGTAACCTATAGTAAGCCTTCGAGGATAACCAAAAGCACTGCTTCCAACCAAAGCCTCTTGCTCCACACAAAATACCCTGCTACCCTCTATTACAGGAGTTATCACACTTCCAGCAAACACAGCTTCATTAAGAGAACGAGTAAAAACTTTTGAAGGGTCTTTTACTTCCATAAGCCCATTTCCTGCCATCTCAAATATTCCTACTTCATCAACCGCACCATAACGGTTTTTTACAGCTCTTAATATTCTATATATACCCTTATCATCACCCTCAAAATATAACACACAGTCTACAATATGCTCTAATATTTTAGGTCCTGCTATAGTGCCTTCTTTTGTTATATGACCTACTAAAAATATTGTTATGTTTTTTAGTTTGGCAGTCTGCATCAATGCCCAAGCACAGTTTTTTATTTGTGCTGGTGAGCCTGCTATGCTGTTTGTAGATGGGCTGTATATTGTTTGAATGGAATCTATTATAGCAAGTGATGGAGGTTCATCTAAAAGAGTGTTTATTATATTGTCGCAATTTGACTCTGATGATATTAAAAAGTCAGAATCTTCTAATGAAAGCCTATCTGCTCTTAGTTTTATCTGCTCAAGAGATTCCTCACCTGTAAAATAATAAACTTTTTCTTTTTTGGCAATATTAGAAGCAACTTGTAAAAGGAGTGTTGACTTACCAATTCCTGGCTCTCCTCCTATAAGTATAACGCTGCCCGATACAATTCCGCCTCCTAATACTCTATTAAGTTCATCTATATTAGTTGATGTTCTTATATTATCAGAGGTTTTTATTTTTTTTATTGAAGTTAATTGTGCTTTGTCTGTAGAGAGAGTATTTTTTACTGTTTTTATTTTGCTTTCTTCCGGCTCAGTAAAAGGTTTTAAACTATTCCAAGAACCGCAGGAAGGGCATTTACCCATCCAATTGATAGTGCTCTCCCCGCAATTTTCACAAACAAATACTGTATTAGTTTTCTTCGCCATTATTAAATTTCTCAAATATTTTCTTTCTTCTGTTTTTATCGCTACGCCATAACATCACACCAAATAATATAACAATCAAAGGAACAATTACTATATTAATAAATCTCACAGCCATCTTTATGCTTTCAGGCACTTGATAAGGAGGATTAAATATAGCTCCCTTTCTTCTTATATCCATAAGAGCAGTGTCCCCAACCATATAATCAATCATGTTCATTAAGAAAATTTTATTAGCATCAAAAGCACTATTTCTTGCCATATCAACAGAACCAACAACTATAACTCTTCCGCTTGTTGTGGAGTTTAATCTATTAACATTTGCTATATTAATATTTGTAGAGTTAATAGGAATATCTTTACCTTCAAAAGCACTAGTCATACTGCCCTGAGAAATTGCAGCTATAAGTCTTTTAGAAAGCAAATTACTGTCTTTCGGCATACCTCTCATAGATGAAGTTAAATCATTAGTTTCTACCCAACTCTTATCACTCGAATAAAATAATGGAGTAATTTTAGCATCGTTGCTGCTAATTAATATTTCACTAGATAGGGGAGCAAGCATTAAATTAATACTTTTTGTTATATCAGCTTTTGAATTAATATTTTCAGGCATTATAAGAGGTATATAATATATTTTCTGTTCAGACATACCTTCTTGTAATTGTGCTCTATAAGCATTATCATCAAATATCATATTTGTAGCTAAAGAAAGTCCGTAACTTGGAAGTATTTCATTTAATCTATTAGTAACAGGAGTTAAACGAGGTCCATACATCTGTGCATTAGGGTCATTTTCATCTATATGAGCCCCATTAAGCATAAATAATACGGGTTTACCGCTCATTATAAATTGGTCTAACTTATATAATTCAGCATCACTAAAAGGAGTAAAACTCCCTAAAACAACTAAAGCGTCCATTGTGGAAGGAATATCTTGAGTATCTAAATTTAAAGGCTGAAAATTATAATTAGCTTCAATTTCTGATGCATATCTGCTCGCACTTATATAAGCATCGTTAGGATTCCCGCCATATTGAACTGGTATATCTATAGTATTAGGTTCATTATGCCCTTCTATATAACCAATATTAGCTTTTAAACCAAGCATGCTGTCTATACCTTTAGAAATCTCATCTGTGATGCCTGCAAAATCCCCATATAATATTGAAGAAGTAGAAAGTTCTAATACATCATCACCATTTTCTAAAACTAAAGAAAAATATCCGTTTCCTTTTGGAACTATAATAGCACCGTCATTATCTTTTATATCTTGCCATTCTAATTTTTTTATATTAAGTTTTTTTATTATATCTTCATTTTCCTGATTTGGACTAGACATATCAACATGAGTAAATACTACTTTATTCATTAAGTTTTTATTAGCCTCTGTTACAGCCTGCATTATGCTGTCTGGTATTAACTCTATTGCTCCAATAGGTAAAAGCTCATAAACTTCCGGAGAAGATATATAATAAACATTTAAATTATTTTCTAATCTGCTTAATTTATCATTTTTATCAATAAGTTTTCTTATAATTGTATCAATATTATATTCTAAACCTTCAGTAGACCTTACAAAAGGTATAGACTCTATAGAATCACCATATATAAATGCTAAACCCATGTATGCTATTTTACTGCTTGTTTGGTCTTTTTCTAATACATTTATTTGAGTAGAAGTAATTCCGTATTGATTAGCCATTGTTGTATTTGTAGATGCATCTATTATTTCAAAGCTTATATTTTTTCCTGCTGCTGATTTATATTCTGCAAATAAATCTTTTATATATTTTTCATAAGTAGAAAAAGGAGGCGGTAAATTGGGTGTTAAAAAAAACTTCACGCTTAAAGGCTCTTTTAAACTTTTAACCAATGATTTGCTTCCGCTGCTTAAAGAATATATTTTATCTTTAGTTAAATCTATAAAAGGCGTAAATTGATTAACTATTGCATTTATTAAAACAATAATCACAAGTACAAAAATAAAAGTTATTATTCTATCTTTTCTCTTAGTCATATCTATCCCATTTTTAAAATAATATGCATTATATAAGCAATAATTATATTTGTCAAAGTGTATTTACTTAAAAAACAGCTGTTTTATTTTTTTGTAATAAATGTGATAATATATAATAAACAAAATAAAATTTAAAAAAATGTATTGACTTTTTTTTATCGTATGTTATACTAATTTTCACTTGCCGAGTTAGCTCAGTAGGTAGAGCAAAGGACTGAAAATCCTTGTGTCTAGGGTTCGATTCCCTGACTCGGCACATTTCCTTACATAAAAATCCACATGAACAACTTAGAACAAATTACAAACTTTATAAACCCTCTATACGAAGATAATCATATTATAGTAGCTGTAAAACCTCCAAACATTCCAACTCAAGCAGATAATACAGGCGATATATCTTTCTTTGAAAATATAAAAGACTATATAAAATTAAAATATGCTAAACAAGGAAATGTTTTTTTAGGATTAGTGCATAGATTAGACAGACCTGTATCTGGTGTTATGGTGTTTGCTAAAACTTCTAAGGCAGCTTCAAGATTAAGCGAAGCTATAAGAAACAGAAACTTTCAAAAGACTTATTACTGCGTAGTAAAAGGAATATTATTAGAAAAAGAAAATACTTTAGAAAATTATCTCATAAAAAAAACAAACAAACTTGGAAACATTGCAATGGTTGTTTTTGAAAATACTAAGAATGCTAAAAAAGCTATTCTTCATTATAAAGTATTAAAAGAAGACAATATTAAAAATTTAAGCCTTTTAAAAATAGAACTTGAGACAGGAAGATTTCATCAAATAAGAGTACAGCTTTCAAATCTTGGGCATGCTATATATGGCGACAGAAAATACGGTTCATACATAAAATATGACAGAGATGATGTGCCTTTAGCTTTGTTTGCCAAAAGCATTAAATTTCCCCACCCTACAAAAAACGAAGAAATATTTATTGAAGCTGATTTACCCGATTATAACCCTTGGAATATTTTTAATAATTAAGAAAAACAATATAGATAATTTTTATATTTTACGATAAAATATATATATTAAATATTATGGACTACAACAATGGAAAGAAAAGATTATGATTTGCCTTTTTTGTTGAGATACGAAAATGTTGCTTGGTATGAAAACAAAAAAGTAAGAATATTAGATAGAAGAATATACCCTACAGAAATTAGTTTTGTGGAATGCTATAATTACAGAGAGGTTGCTGAGGCTATATATAATATGGTGACTCAAAGTGCTGGTCCTTATACGGCTTGTGCTATGGGTATGGCTTTGGCGGCAAGTGAAGTTGAAAAGAAAACAGAAAAAGAACAAATTGAGTTTTTAACAGAAGCTTCTAATGTACTTGCAAACTCTAGACCTACAACTGCAAACAGATATAAAATTATAACAGAATCTGCATTAGAGGCTGCTAAAAAAGCATTAAAAGAAGGCAAAAGTACAGTAGAAGCTATTTTTAATAATGCAATAGAATCTCTAAACAGAAGATATTCTATTATGGAAGAGGTTGGAACATATTTAATAAAACTTGTAGAAAATAATGCTTCCATATTAACTCAATGCTTTGGAGAAACTATAGTAGGAATGATGTGTAGGGCTGCTAAAAAAGAAAATAAAACTTTTAAAGCATATTGTTTAGAGACTCGTCCATATTTTCAAGGTGCAAGACTTACCTCTTCTTGTTTTTATGAAAGCGGTATAGATGTAACAGTTATTACAGATAATATGGCAGCTTATGTTATGCAAAAAGGTGCTATAGATATATTTACTTCGGCAGCTGACACCATCACAAGAGATGGATATATTGCAAACAAAATAGGAACTCTTCAAGCTGCAATATTGGCAGACAAATTTGAAATTCCTTATTATGTTACAGGCATACCAGATAAAGACAAAAACAAAGGCTCTGATATAGTGATAGAAGAGAGAGACCCGGAACTTGTTTTATCATACAGAGGAATACCCAATACATTAAAAGGCGTTAAAGGAATATACCCTTCTTTTGATGTTACTCCTCCAAAACTAATAAGTGCCGTTGTTACAGATAAGGGAATATATTCTCCATACAACTTAGAAGAATATTTTGAAACGGAGACTAGAGATTTTTATTGATGTAATTTAAAAATTTGTTAAAAGTTTTTTTTAATTTTTAAAAGTACAAATATTTTAGTCCTATATCTTGGAATATATATCAAATATAGCATAAAACATAAATTTTAGTTTAAAATACAGTTCTTTTGGTTCTTTTATACCAATACCGAGTAGGTGCCTATCGGCAAAAGAATTGGGGTGCTACCCCACGGGCACGCTTCGCAGGGGGCAAAGCCCTGCAAATATTTTAAACTTAAAAATATAATTTTTGACAAACTAAAAATTTTTTAGTATACATTGACAAAACATATTTATTTCAGTATATTTATTAAATATTTGAATTTTTTGTTTAACTATATTATAATAAAGCAACTAAAATAAATGGATTTCTAAATGAAAAAAATAATTTTTTGTATAATAACTTTAATATCAATATTCGCTATCTCTTGTAAAAATGAGGGCGGTTCTATATATGCTATGGAGCAAAGATATAAAAACTTTTTAAATATATTGCCTAAAGAAGTAAGAGATGATTATATATTAACTTCATCAAAATATTCTAATGAATACAAGATGTGGATTGATGAGTTCAACACTTGGGCTAGTAACACTATAAATAAAGAAAATGAAGATGAAAAAGAAATAGCTTCAAGATTAACTCCAGATAGAATTGAATATGCATTAGAAACTCTAACAAGCAGAAACTATGAAAGAACATTGCCTGTAGAATTAATGTCAAAAGTAAAAACGCATACAGATAATTTATCATTAAAAATAAAAGAGCTTGAACAAGACGAAGCATTTTCAAACTCTATGTACAAATTAAAACAAGATGAAGCAGTTACTCATTTCAATACAGAAGATACTATTTTTTATTATGTTTGGAATTATCTAATTACAATAAATAGAGACAGAAGATTCCAATAAAATTAAGAATATCCTAAAAAACCGCTTCCTATTCTAATCATGTTAGAGCCATGCTTTATAGCTAAATGATAATCGTTGGTCATGCCCATTGAAAGTATTGAAGTATTTTCATCTTTCAACTTTATAAAAACTTCATTTAGAGATTCAAACTCTTTTTCTATCTCAAAATCATTATCAACTTTTAATGATATACCCATAACTCCTTTTATATTAACATTCGATAAGTTTTTTATTTTATCATAAACCATATTATAATCAGCTAAATTAAATCCGCCTTTTTGCTCTTCATTGCTTATATTAAATTGCAGTAATATATCTTGAACTTTACTGTTTTTTATAGCTTCTTTGTTTATATATTCAGCAATTTCAATACTGTCCACACTTTGTATTAAATCAGCATATCTTACTATATATTTTACTTTGTTTGATTGTATTCTTCCTATAAAGTGCCAAATTACATTATCATAATCTTTATTAAGCTCCTCTGCCCTATCCCTTAAGCTCTGCGCCTTAGATTCTCCTAATGGCAAATCAATATTCAAAGACAAAAACTCTTTTATAGTTTCTATTGGCGAATATTTACTAACAGCTACAACATCTATGTTATAATTTATATTATATTTATTTTTCAGTGAATTTATATTTTCTACTATAGAATCATATTTATTTTTAATAGTATCTCTGTCCATAAATATACCTCTTACACAAATATTATAAAATCAATAAAAAATCTTTCAACTAAAAAATAATATTTACATATATAATCAATTAATTTATATTTGACAAATAATAGTCTATAATATATATTCTTTAAAAAACACAAACAAATAAAAAAATTATGAAAGAAATATTAAAAGAATATAATAATATTGCTATAGAGAATATAGAAGAAGTAGCTCAATATATATATAAATTACTAAAAGACGGTGATTTAATTATAATGAATGGAGATTTGGGCTTTGGAAAGACCACTTTTGTAAGACTTCTTTCAAGACTGCTTCAAAGTGATGACATAGTAAGCAGTCCATCTTTTACTCTAATTAATGAGTATGATATTATATTAAACAATAAAGAAACTGTACTTCGCCATGTTGATCTTTATAGACTTTCTTCTGTTGCTGAGCTTGATGATATAGGATTTAAAGATAAGATAAAAGAAGACGGCATTACTATGATAGAATGGGGAGAGAAGTTTATAGAGTATTTTGACAAGCCGTATTATTTATTTGAAATAGAAATGATTAATAATGACAGCAGATTATATAGGATTAGTTTAATTAAATGAAAAAAATATTCTTATTGATTATATCAACATTAATCTTCTCATGTTCAAAAACGGTAGACAATGATACTATTGTTTATACAAAAACTAGTGTATCATCTGTAAATATATTTATAGGCGACAGCATTACTTATGAAGTACATATAATTTCAAAAAAAGATATAGATTATAAGTATCAGGATATTTCTTTTGATGATAGGGTTTCACAATCAAGAATAATAAGCGTAGAGAATATAAATAAAAACAAAGGCAGTTTTAAAGAGAGAATAATTAAATACAATATAGGCTTTTATGATGTTGGACAGTTTGTAATATCGCCTTTTAAAATATCTTATAATTACAATAATGAATATAGAGAGCTTTATGGTGAGGACATTAATGTATTAGTTAATCCATTTTCTGATGGAGATATTCTTCCTCCAATGAAAAAAGCTATTAGTATACCTATGCCTTTATATGTATGGATTATCATAATAGCACTTTTAATAATTATAGTTTTAATAATATTTACTGTGTTATTTTTGGCAAAATATATTGAGAAGAAGTTTAATGAAAGATTAACTGTAAAAGAAGATACCGAAGCTCTAAACGCTTTAAAAAATATAGATTACAACATTTACTATAATGAAAATAAATTTGCTGAATATTATTTTGAATTAACATTTATATTTAAAAGATATTTAACAAAAAGGTTTAGATTTAATATTGAAGACATGACAACTAGTGAAATATCAAAATTGTTTGAAGAAAATAAATTTACAGAAAGCGACGCTATAATAAAAATGTTTAGCGAAGGAGACTTAATAAAATTTGCAAAAGCTTCTGCAGATATAGAGCTAATGGAAAAAGATTATAATTTCTGTAAAAACTATATTTTATCAAACGGAAACTTATATACAGCACTAAAGAAAGAAGAAAAAGAAAAGAAAAAGCTAAATAAAAAGTTAAAGAAAAAAAGAGTAAAAAATTAACAGGAAATTAATTTATGTCTAATTATAATTTAGATGATACTATAGTAGCATTAGCAACTCCCTATTCAAAAAGTGCATTGGCTTTAATAAGAATGTCTGGAAAAGATTCTCTAAACATAGCTTCAAAAATCTGCTATTATGCCAACAATGAAAATAAAAACATTACAAAATTTGAACATAGAAAAAGTTATTATGCTTTAATTAAAGATGAAAATAATACTCCTATAGATGAACTTGTAGTGCTTACAACATTATCTCCAAACACATTTACTTCAGAAGACACTGTAGAGTTTATGTGTCATGGAAGCATAGTTGTTATAGAATCATTAATAAACATTATAATAAGAAACGGAGCAAGGCAAGCAAATAGAGGCGAATTTACATATAGGGCTTATATTAATGGAAGGATTGGCATAAGTGAAGCTGAGGCTATACATGATTTAATAGACTCTAACAACAGATTAATGGCTGAAGCAAGTATTTACAAAATTAGAGGAAGGCTTACAAGAGAGATAGATAAACTTAGAGAGAATGTAAAAAATACTCTTATGCTTATTTATGGTGAATTAGATTTTCCAGAAGATGATACTGAAACTTTTTCTTATGACAAACTAATAGAAAACTTTTATACTATAAAAAAAGATATAGAAAATATTTTAAATAATTCTAAGAGAGTGGAAAACCTAATTAATGGAATAAAAGTATCAATAGTAGGACGAGTTAATGCAGGAAAGAGCAGCATATTTAATATGATATTAGACAAAGAAAGAGCAATAGTTTCAAATATAGCCGGCACTACTAGGGATTTTTTAAGTGAAAATATTTATATAGATAATATACCTTTTTATTTTATGGATACTGCGGGATTTCACAAAGAAGCTGATAATGATATAGAACTTGAGGGAATTGAGAGAGCTAAAAAATGTGCTAATGAAGCTGATATTGTAATTGCTGTTTTTGATTATAATGACAAGGCTAATGATGATGATATTAATTTAATAGAGTTTTTACAACAATTAAAAAATAAAAATATAATTTATGTATTAAACAAAATAGATTTAGAAAAAAAGTTTAACGAAAAAATAAACAATGCAATTGAAATAAGCACAAAAACAAAACAAGGAAAAGACAAATTAATAGAGGCATTAAAAAATCATATAAAAGATTCTGATATAATAATTTTTAATAAAGAGAGCTATGTAAACAACAGAGAGAGAGGATATTTAGAGAGAGCAATAGAGCAATTAAATGTGTGTATAGAAAAGTCAAATAATAATCATTTATTAGATGAAGTGGCAGAAGAGATAAATATATTAAATAACATATTAGGCAATGTAAGCGGAAAGATTGAAGCAGAAGAGATAATAAACGAGATATTTGAGAATTTCTGTATAGGTAAATAGAAATAGAATTATATACTAAAAGTTAATTTTATATTTTTATTATTTTCGGGGACTAGTTTTTTGATATATAAATTAAATAAATTGCACTTTCGCAAAGCGTACCCGAAGGGTAAAAACTTTTTGCGGCGGGAAAAAGTTGAATAGAACAAAAACTTATAGATATATAAAAAAATAAACCGCTTTTGTGGGATGAACAAAGCGGCTTATTACAAATATAGTTATTGGGGGGTAGTCCAATCAACCTAAATATAATATCGTCTATTGCAATAATAACTTTAATATTTTTTTATTTTATTACAATTTTTATTATTCTATGAAAGTTTTTATATTCTATTTTCTCTATCTCATCGCTATTAAAACCAGCTTCTTTTAGTTTCTCTAATATAGTATAAGACTTTGAAGCATCTTCAAGCCCCTTAACTCCTGTAATACCCTCATCTTCAAAATATTCATTATAGTCAAAACCAAGCCCTATATGATTAACTCCTATAGTGTCTGCAATATATTTTATATGATCAACTGCCCTATCTATTGTTTGTTTATCTTTATCTTCATCTACAAAATCTTTATAACAATTAAACCCCACTACCCCATTTAAATCCCTTATCACTTTTAACTGCTCATCTGTAAGGTTCCTCATACTGCCGCATAACTTCCTGCTATTTGAATGCGATGCTATTATAGGAGAGTTCGTAATATTAGCCACATCAAAAAAAGATTTATCATTCAAATGAGAAACATCAACTATCATTCCTTTATCATTCATCTTTTTTATTACTTTTTTTCCAAGCTCCGTTAATCCTCTGCCGCTATCTCCCCTTACTCCTGTAGCAAGTTTATTCTCTTCATTCCAAGTTAAACTAGCATGCCTAACTCCATAATCATTATAATAACTATCTAAAATATCTATATTATCATCAATAGGCATTAACCCCTCAAAACCTAAAAAAGCATAAAACTTATTTTTGTTTTGTGCCTCAATCATCTCATCATAACTTTTTACAACTTCTATAATGTCATTACAATAATTAAGCTCTTTTTTAAAGCACTCAAATATCTCATTAGCCCTCTCAAAAGCTCTCTCGTAATTTTTTCTCTCAACCCATACAACAAATATACTTCCTCCAACCTTACCCTTAACCAAATTATCGTAATGATATTTTTTTAATATATTATTCTCGCCTTTCAAAGTCTTTACAGCAATATCAGACAAAACATCAGAATGAGCATCAAAAATCATAAGTATTTTCCTTAAAATTTAATTTGCAAGAATAATATATCAATAAAAGCTATTTTACAATACACTTAATTAAATAATAATTAACACTCTTATAAAAATATTATATTTAGAACTCATCGCTTCTGAATTGCTCATCAGTAAGCAAATTATTTTCTATTATTACGCTAAATAAACATTTTACTATATATTCAAAATTAGCATTTATAAACTCTCTTGCTTTTTTAGCGTTAATAATTTCTTCATTAACATCACTTGTTTTTTCATTAACCCTATGTGCTAATGAATCTCTTATCTGATTAATTGCTATCCAATTTTTATCAGGAAGTCTTCTTAAAGGTTTTCCTCTATTATCTTTTATAATATCTCCATTTGCATCTTTTTCTATTTCATTTGATGAATGAAAATGATAGCATAATACATATTCTTTATTATTATATTTTATATTTATATTTTCTCCTTTCCATTTAGCAACTTTATTTGTAATTTCTTCTTTCATATCTTTATCAAAAATTTTATTGGCATAGGCATCAGCGTTTCTTACATAATCAAATAAACGCATAACTACAAGTTCTTTTCTTGTGTTGCTCATAATCTCATAAATATCTATTAATACATTTTTGTTTTTTATATCAGTATCTTCTTTTAAAACTTCAGATTTGGCACATTCATTTATTAAGTTAATAATTAACTCATAATTATAAAAATCTTCTTTGTTAAAAATATTTATGAGAGTTTCTGTATTATCTTTATTTGCCCTATGTAAAGATTCTAATAAATATTTTAAGATTCTTGTATATAAATCTTTGTCTAAATTATAATTTTGTATTATATAACTCGCTATATTACTGCAAAGTTCATATGCTTTTATATCAAATGCTATTGTTACAGCAGGTATACTGAATTCTAGTTTTTTTAAATGATAAATATTTAATTGTTCTAAATTTTCTCTGGCAGCATCATAATGAATATGCTCTTTTTCCTGCATTTCATATATTAGCATTATACTTCTAAAAGCTTCATCCATAGCATATTTAAAAGAACTTTCATCTATAAATTTGAGAAGTCTTATAGATTCTTTTAAATATTCTAATGCTTTGTCAGCATTTCTTTTACATTCTTCTTCTTTATATATAGCTCTTCCAAGCAGCATAAAATAATCAGAGTCTTGAGGTAATACTTGAGAATATTGATGTATTACTTCATGTGCTTCTTTATATTTTCCATTTTCATAATAAAGATAAACCAAATTAATAATTGGATCTTTTATATATGGATGAACATTTCCATAAAAGTTTTCATAATTGTTTATACTTTCTTGAAATAGTTTTTCAGCATTTTTGTAATTTACTATATCTTTGTCTTTTAAATATTTTATTTTATATAATGTCCCTAAATTATTTTGTGCCATTGGTAAATAAGGCTGAGTTAATTTTGCATAATAGCACCATACATATATATAAGGATTTTTTATGATATCATATTGTTCCATTATATTATATATATCATTTGAATTTGAATAAGCTATAAGATATTTATTATATTTTTCAGCTTTATTAAAATATTCTTCGGTATTAGACTTATTTATATTTTCTTGTACTTTTTCATCTGTAATTTTATTCTCTTCATATGTTTCTTCATATTTATCGCTATAATATAGGGCAATATTATTTATTATAGCGGCATCAATTATTTCATATTTATAATCATTTATTTCTCCTTCATATTTTGCAATAGATAATAATGCTGTTTTATTGTTATCATCAATTTCTAATAATTCTTTTGCTATTAAATATGCTTTATCAAATTCATATTCAGTATAATAAATATGTATAAGTATTTCATATATATTTATATCTGCTTTTTTACCTTTACTTTCAAAATACTCTTTTATTTTTATAATACCTTTTTCTAAAAATTGACTTAATGCTATTGAATTTGGAGCATGTTGAAATTCTCTTATAATAACATTGACTGACTGAAGAAATTCTCCTATACCTATTCTATTATTAATAAATTCATCACTGAAAGATAAGAATGCATTTTCTATATCTCCTGAATTTTTTTCAAAAAAAATTATCCATTTTTTTATTAATTCTCCTAATTTTTGTTTATCAAATTCATAATATAATTTTTCCATTTTTCTTTCTCCTTTTATAAATTGTAAACTACTTTTTTTAATCAATTAGCTCTTTTGTACCTATCATAATATTTATCAATACTATAATTCATTTTAAAAAACTCTTCATACAAATCAACATTATCATCAAATAAACTTCTTGAGTAAATATATTTATTATCAATGTTGTTAAAGAACCTACCTTTAGCGTCAAGCATTATGTAAGACGAAGTCATATTGTCATTGTTTTCACTGTAGATTATTTTTTCATTTGCTGCATGAGTATTCAAAAAATAATTAAACTCTTCATCGCTTATTAGAAGTTCTTTACATGAATTAAGATTTTCTATAGGAAGTACCTGAAATATTTTCCATTTGTTTGGAAGAGCTTTTGATATGAATGAGTTTAGATTCTCTTTATAATTGTATTTATTAACTACAGTGTTAATTTTAAGGTCTTTTTTATTTTCTTTTATTATAGCAGTTAGATATAAATATTCTTCTTTCGTTATAGGTTTGCTGTTTCCTACACTTCTTCCAATTTTTATACATGTCTCTTTGTTTAATGAATCTATACTTAAACCAATAACATTGCAGCATTCTAAAGTTGCTTTTAGTATAGAGTTATCTTTTAAAAACATTGAACCGTTACTTACTATACTTAATACATGACCCTGTGATTTTAGATAATATATTAAATGAATATAGTTTTTGTATATAGTTGGCTCGCCGCCTACTAAGTTTATATACTTAAAAGGTTTAAGTTTTTCAGCTATTTTGAATAAATTTATATTGCATGAATCTTTTGAAGCATAACAGAACTTACAATGCATATTGCAGTTATTGATAAAATGCCAATTAAGTTTTAAGCCATTAAAAATACTCATGATAAATACCTCCGAATTAAACTCGAATATGTTCAAAGATATTTTTAACTAAGTATTTTTAGCTTATACTATAAATATAATATATTATTTATTTTAAATCAATATATTTCATAATAAAAATAATAATAAAAAATATAATTTGACAAAGATTTTAATATAATATACTATCATTCAATAATGAGTGAATATGATGTTGAAATAAATAATGTTTTTTCTTTAGAAGCAATAAATTTTATGAGGAAATCTATAGTTGATTCCTACGGCAATGAAGTATATTTTGGAATCAATTTTAATTCTTTCGGCATATTAGATTATATAGAAGTAATGGCAAGGGGTAATAAAGATTCTGTACCTGCTATAATATCGCTTTCATTAGAGTTTGACGCTGTAATACATAATCATCCATCAGGTCAGCTTACTCCTTCAAGGGCAGATTTAGCTATAGCAAGTGAGTTGGGCAATAATGCTGGAGTTGGATTTTATATAGTAAATAATGATGTTGATGATTTTTATGAAGTTGTAAGGCCAATTAGAAAAGAGAATGTAAAAAATATAGATGCTCCTGATGCATTATTTATGTTTACAGAAAATGGGCTTTTAAGCAAAATATTAAAAAAATATGAATACAGACAAGAGCAGACTGAACTTGTAGAAGCCACAATAGAAGCCTTTAATACAAATAAACATTTAATATCCGAAGCAGGTACTGGAATAGGTAAATCATTTGCATATTTAATACCAGCTTTATTATGGCTTAAAGAAAATAAAACAAGAATAGTTGTTTCAACAAATACAATAAACCTGCAAGAACAAATCATAAATAAAGACTTACCGTCTATAATAGATGCTATAGCTCCAAATGTAAAATATGCTTTAGTAAAGGGGCGTAATAATTATGTATGCATTAAAAAAGTAAAAGATGCTTTGAATGATACTGATAAATTGGACTTTGAAGACCAGATTGAGTTTTTTCAAGATATTGACAATTGGCTCAACATTACAAAAGACGGCTCCATTACAGATTTAGGCTACAAACCAAAATCTGAATTATGGGAGATGGTTGCCTGCGATACTGACACTTGTACTCATAGAAAATGCGAATATTTAGAAGACTGCTATTTTTATAAGATGCGTAAACAACTCAATGCCGCACAATTATTAATAGTTAATCATCATGTACTATGTGCAGATTTATCTTTGCATGCAGAAACTTCTGGCAGATACAGCCTGCTTCCAAAATATACAAAAGTGATAATTGATGAGGCTCATAATTTTGAAAACTCTGCTTCTAGTTATTTTGGAGATGAAGGAAGCAAGAATGGTATATTAAAAGCTCTTTTTTATATATCAAGAATAAAGAAAAATAAAAGGCTCGGCGTAATAGAAACTATTAATAATATTGTTAATCAAAATAAATCTTCTATAGAAATAGAGGATTATAGAGAATTATTAGAGCTAATTAATAGTGTACATGAAACAACTTCAAGAGTGAGAAATGTGGTAGACGAATCTTCAAAACAGTTTTTAAACTACTGCCACAAAAATATACAAACAAAAGAAGGCTTAGGATTTAAATTTAGAATATGCCCTGAAATAATAATTAACAATAAATGGAAAGAAGAAGGAATTAAACCTTTAAGAGAGATGGTTTTAGTTATTACTTCATTGGTTAATGCATGCGATAAACTTTATAAAAAATTCTTTGATATAGCAATAGATAAGGGATTTGATTATGAAGAGATAGCACAGATGAGCAATGCCTATCTTGAAAGACTTAAAAGACAATTAATCTCACTCAATGCTGCAATAGATTATAAAAAAGATGAATATATAAGATGGGTTGAAGCAAGAATAACTAAAAAAGGAAATCTCATACTTAATTGGCATCTTACCCCTGTTACAGTAGCTAAAAACTTAAATGATTATTTATATTTGAGGTTTGACACTGTTGCTATGTATTCTGCCACTCTCACAGTTTCAAAGAGTTTTAACTTCTTTTCTAATAGACTTGGCTTTGACTATATAGAAAAAAACAAAAAGATAGAAATATATTTAGAGTCTCCTTTTAATTATAGAGACAATGCAAGGCTTTATATATCAACCGATTCCCCAGACCCAGCAAGTGATAGTTTTAATGATTATACATCAAAAGTGCTTCTTAATGTATGCGATATTACAGGCGGGCGTGCATTTATACTTTTTACGGCATTCTCTTCTTTAATGAAAGTTTATGAAACCACAGTTGAAAAGCTAAAAGAAAAAAATATTAATGCCCTTGCACAGACTGCTTCAATACATAGACATACTTTACTTGATATGTTTAAGGCTTCAGAAAATAATGTTTTATTTGGAGTGGATTCTTTTTGGGAGGGTGTTGATGTTGCAGGTAAAAATCTTGAGGCTGTAATTATACCAAAACTACCATTTGCTGTTCCTACAGACCCCATAAGCGAAGGAAGATACAAATATATCGAAGAAAATGGAGGAAATGCATTTTTGGATTATGCTCTGCCTTTTGCTGTTATAAAGTTTAAACAAGGTTTTGGACGACTTATAAGAAGCAAAGAAGACAGAGGCATAGTGTTTGTATTGGATAAAAGACTATATACCAAAAATTATGGCATGCAGTTTATAAACTCACTTCCAAATGCAAGCATATTGAGAGCAAGCATAAAAGAAATTTTTAAAGATATGAACAATTTCTTTGAGCAATAAAAGCTATTAAACTTGCAGTAAAACATATTAAATAGTTTAATAATATTTTATTATTTGCACTTTCGTGAAACGTGCACGAAGGGCGAAAACTTTGACGAAGTCCGCACAGAGAAGGCGGGAAAAAGTTGATAGAAAATTATTGTTACAATATACATTTAAAATTTTTAAGTTCATCAAAATTTAGTTTTTATTTTTTTATTATTATCGGGGACTAGCCCCCGAACCCCCACTTCTTTTGTTGCCACAAAGAAGCAAAAAGGCTGCATTTTTTAGATTAAAATACAGGCATTATTATATAGTTTATAGATATTTCAAAACATACAACGCTATAGTACTTGCACTTTTTGGTTTTTTTGATGAAGTCCGCACCGCGAGCTGCGGGAAAAAGAACAATAATAGCAGTAATAAAAATTTGACAGAACAAATAAAATCAATTATACTGTACAAAAATACTGTCAACGAGGTGGAATATGGAAAATAATAATGAAGAACAAATAAGAAATAAGTTTGAAAAAATATTACAATATGAAAACAATAAGGACGCATTTCTTAATTATTTTTATGGAAGAACAAACAGCTGCCATACTTCAATAAGGTATTACCTCACTGATGACCAAGAAATTTTCAAATTTTATTTTGATGAAAATACTAAAGAAGAAGATAAAAAAGCTTTATCAAGATACGCTGCAACTGTAATTAAATATATATATAAAGGCGATACTACCAATAAAATTTTAAGATTATGCGTTGGTGAAGATTTAGAAAAAGTATTAATGGAAAGTTATAATATTACATATGAAAGAGAATATGGTACAAAATATGCTAAGTCTGGTTTAATCCATAATGAAGCAAATAAGTACATACAAATACAAGTAAATAATTTGGGGGGGTTTTTAGGATTAGAATATTATACTCCTAAAGACTTTAATCAATATTTAGAAAAAGTAAAAAATGATAATGAAATATTATTAAAAAAAGCACCTCATTTATTATTGACTATTTTTGTATACCTCATAAATAGAGATGATGATAAAAGCCTTATTAAACAATTATTAAATTATATAGACTCTCTGAAAATTAATGATGAAGAAACTACTGCACTGCTTTTTACTATAGCTGATAAAGATGAAGAAGTGTATAAAAGATTAATCAATATTTTAAATAAAGATAATAATATGATTTATTTTCTTGTAAATATATCACGTGAAATGTTAGGAGGATCAGTAAAATTATATAAAAGATTATTTAAAAGCTATTCAGAGGATAAACTATATTATTACTATACGAGAGAACTTATACCTGAATATTTAAAAATATGCTCTTTCCCTAAAGAATGTATTTTATTAAGCAAAATACTTAATGACAACACTCTTTTTATTTCTAAGCATACATTGGAAGTAAAAAAATTATATGATGAAGACAAAGAAACATTTTATAGACTTTATGAGATAATAGAAAAATCAAAATTTGAACAATTATATCTTGATTATGCTATGCTTTCATCAATTATGCTTGCAAGCGGTGATAATAAATATAATATTGATATTAATTCTATTGTAGCAAAGTTAAAAGAAATATGCGTGTATTTATTAGAAACAAATGTAGCTATTAAAAGTTTTGATGAAATAATTTCTAAAAGCATTAAATATGTAAAAGAAAATCCTTATAGCAATCATAGTCATTATTTGTCAGCTATAATGTCGCTTGACGAAGTAAATGATGAAGCATCAGAAATTACTACTAAATTATTAAAGCATTATGGAATATATGGTAAAATTTCTATTTATGTTTCTACTCAGAAAATATTCTATAACAGAGATATTTTATCAATTAAAGAAAAATTAGTTAATGATAAAAAAGTACCGCTAAAAAATATTTATTTATCATTATTAGACTCAAAAGATGATATTATCACTCTTATAAAAAATAATGTGGAAGAAACAAAATCTATTATGGAAGATAAATCATTTATCACTTCTATAACATCAAATATTCAAGGTACTATATCATTTATTAATTATATTTTCAGTGATGAGTTAAGCGGTTTAATTGATAATAAATTCGATTTTATTTTCAAAGTTCTCGACACAGCAAAATCAAAAGAAATAAAAAAACATTGTGTATCAGTAATCAGTAATAATGAAAGCATTGTAAGAAGCGAAGTAGAAAGATTAGCAAATGAAGGAAAAGAAACATCAAGAACAGTTTATAAAGAAATAATTAAATATTGGGATTTACAGAAGTTTGATGATGATTTTCAATTCAAAAGCGTTGAAGAAATAGAATCATATTTAAATAAATACTATAATGAAGGACATGAAACTCTAATAAAAGATATAGATGAGAATATACTCTCTAATATTTTATTAAAAGATAAACAAACTAAGGCACCTTTAAAGATAGTTCAGTATGTGTTTATGGAATATGTGGCATTAAAAGAGCCTTCTATATTAAAAGACTGCAACAAGATAGCAGAGTTCTTTGATATTGATTCATTTAGAAATGCACTTGATAATATATATACCAATTGGCTTAACAATAAAGCAGATACAAAATTAAAAAATATACTTATTCCATATTGTATTTTCCAGCCTGAAGATAAACTCTTAAAATTAAAAACTCAAATTGAAGAATGGGCATTAAATTCAAGAGGAGCATTAGCAGCACATGCAGTATATGCTATAGCATTAAATGCAAGGAAATTTGCATTAGTTTTAGTTGATACAATGTCTGTAAAAGTAAAAAATAATCAGGTAAAAAATGCTGCTAAAGATGCATTAAAAAAGACTGCAAAAGCATTAGAGATTTCAGAAGATGAACTAATAGATAAAATAATTCCAGATTTGGACTTTGATAAAAAAGGAATGAGAGAACTTCATTACGGAGGAGAGGCAAACAGAGTATTTAAACTTCAAATAAAAAATGATTTCACTATCGAAGTAACAGATTCAAATGACAAAGTTTTAAAATCTTTACCTGCACCAAACAGCAAAGACGATAAAGCAACAGCTGATGCAGCTAAAAAAGAATTAACTTTGATAAAGAAAAATATAAAAATGATAAGCTCTAATCAAATGAGAAGATTAAATAAAGTATTATTAAATGGAAGAAAATGGTCTTATAAAACTTTTAATGAGCTTTTTGTTGACAACCCTATAATGAATATATTTGCTTTAAAGCTTATATGGGGAGTTTATAATGAAAATAATAATTTAATAGAAAGTTTTAGATATATGGAAGACGGTTCTTTCAACACTTTTGATGAAGAAGAATATATATTTGAAGATAGTCTAAAAAACAAAAAAAATATTACTTTAGTTCACCCAATAGAATTAGACGAAGAGAAATTATCAAAATGGAGAAATCAATTAAACGACTACGAAATATTACAGCCTATAAATCAGCTTGACTTATTATTTGAAGAAGTGAAAGAAGAACATATAAAAAATAATAAAATCATTTCATTTGAAGATAAAGAAATAACAGCAGGCGAGATTATGTCAATGGCAAATAAAATGTCATTTGAAAGAAGCAGGAATATAGAAGACGGCGGAAGCTATAATTGTTATGAATTAAAAGATTCAATATTAGAAATTGCATGCCGTATAAATTTTGAATATATGTGGTTTGGAATGGATGCGGGTGAAAAAGTAACATTTATAGATATTACTTTCCACAAGTTAGATGAAAATTCAAACTATGATGATGAAGAATGCGTAAATCCTTTAGAAATTAATAAGAGATTTACTTCATCAATATACGGAACAGTAAAATCTTATTTTATAAAGTAAAGACTTTTATAACCTGCATATATCTTTAAAATGTATGCAGGTATTATAATTTTTTAATTAGTAATATAAATTATTAAATTAAAATTAAAACACTATAAATATTTATTAATTTAATTTTAAACAAATATATTACTTTTCAAAAGGATATTTTATCTTCCAGCTTCTTCTTAAAGTATCCATTATATTCATAACTCTTATAATATCTTCATGAGGCATCTCTTTACATTCTAACTTTTTATTTCTAATAGCATCTGCACAAGAAATAACTTCATATTCATAACCGCTTATTTGTTTTGGAACTTTAATAGTTTTTACAACTTTTCTGTCTAATGAATAAACTGTTATGCTTTCTGGGTTATTAATATTTTTTACAACAATGTATCCTTTATCTCCATTAATAACACCTTCCCTATTTGTTAGTGCTGACATAGTACTGTTTAATACTGCCATCTTACCATCATCAAAAGTAAGCGTAATAGAGTTTTGTTCATCTACTCCTTTTTTAGTTTTCACGCAAGTAGAATCTATTTTTTTTATTTTATTTCCAAACACCATAAGAGCAAAATTGATAGTATAAACTCCAACATCAAGCAAAGCCCCTCCTGCTAATTCTGGCTCTATCAATCTTTCTTTTTTATTTATAACATAGCCTAAATTTGCTGTTAAAGAAGTTACTTTACCTATAATGCCGCTTTTTATAGTTTCGTTAATAATATCTCTGCTTGGCATATATCTAGTCCAAATAGCCTCAGCAAGTAAAAGCTTTTTCTTTTTTGCAAGTAAAATAACATCTCTCGCTTGTTTTGTATTAACAGTAAAAGCCTTTTCACACAAAACATTTTTATTATTATTAAGACACAATTTTATATGCTCATAATGATGAGAATGAGGTGTTGCTATATAAACTAAATCTACACTTTCATCTTTAACCATCTCTTCATAAGAACCATAAAACTTTTTAAATCCATATTTTTTAGCAAATGCCTTACTTCTTTTTATATCTCTTGCACTAACCGCATAAGATTCTACATCTTTAATTTTTGCAATAGTCTTAGCCATTTTTTCAGCTATAGAACCTGCCCCTATAAAACCTATATTAATTTTTTTCATTATAAAAACCTCTTATAAAATGTTATAGAATTATAATATTACTATTTCTTATATTGTCAAGAAGATAATTTAAACTAAATTTTTTAATTACATAAAAAAAGATGCACCTATAAAAGATGCACCTTTATATTTATGTGTACTATAACTTATAACTGTACTTTCTTAATTAAGCTTGTAGAAAGTTCTGGTATATATATAACATTATTAACTAAATCTATATCAGCAACTCCGCTTAAAGAACCTTCAATTTTTTCAACTTGTTCTTTAGTATTTAAATCAAATACATATATACAAGCATTATTATTAGCACCGTTTTCACCCCAATCAGAAACATATAATTTGCCATTAGCAATAGCTATACCATCTAAAGCACCAGCGCCCAATCTTGAAGCTGTCCATTTAGTTAAGCCTGTACCGTCTATATTTAAAGTATAAATATCTCCTCCGTTAGCATCTCCCCCAAATGTACTTCCTGCTATATATAATACTCCGTTGTCTAATAGTATACCATTAGCACCAACTACTCCTGTTACTGATGAAGCAATAGATAAAGCTGAGTTATTATTTACTTTTACAAAATGAACTGTAGAAGCACCTGTGTCAGTTAAAGCTACTGTTGTAGGGTCTATAACTACTGTATCATTTAAGAATTTAGAACCTTCTATAGGAAGTTTAGTAATTATTTTATTTTCTTTAACATTAGCTAATACTAAATTACCTGTCATAGAGCTATCATTAACTTGATCAGGAATAATAATAATATCATCAGTTAAGAAAGAAAAACCTTTAGGGCTGTCTAACTCACCTTCAAAAAGTTTTGTAGGATTAGAACCATCTTCATTAGCAACAATTATAAATCCGTCTTTAGGAGCATTAGGGTCGCCTAAATTTGCTATATATAATTTACCATTTCTAAACTTAACACTCTCTGGAGCAGCCAAACCTTCTACTGTTATACCCATAGCTTCTTTTTTGTATTGAGCTCCTGAAGTGCTATTGCTAGCTTTAGTTGTTCCATCACCTGAATTATTTGAACAAGAAACTGCAAATACTACCAATGATAAAATTAAAAAAACTTTATTCATTTTTATCTCCTTTTTTTATTTATTAATTTTGAAAAACTTATATAGTATTTTCAATATTATATCAATAGTTTTTAAGCAAAACATTGTTACCAAAATAGTTACAATATTATTATAAAAGTATATTATCTAATATAAATACATTATATATTAATCATATTAAACAGCATATAATTTGACAATAATATACAAATAAAGTATAATAATAAGAATTATCTATATCATTAATATCATTTTTTTACACAGGAGTCTATTATGCTTACATTCCTACAAAAAGTAGGCAGGTCATTAATTTTGCCTATTTCTATACTTCCCGCTGCAGGTATTTTGCTTGCTTTAGGTGACAGGCTCGGAATTGATCTTTTGAAAAATGCTGGAGGAGTATTATTTGATAATCTCCCATTATTATTTGCCATAGGTGTTGCAATAGGTTTTACAGAAGAATCAGGTATAGCGGCATTAGCATCTGTAGTTAGTATACTTATTATAGCTACAATATCTGGTTTGAGAGCAAATGTTACAGTAGAAATGGCTCAAAGCGGAGGTGCATACACTTTATTAATGGGAATACCTACTTTACAAACAGGAGTATTTATTGGTATTATTGCTGGAAGTGTGGCATCCTTATGCTATAAATATTTTTACAACATAAGGCTTCCTCAATTTTTAGGATTTTTTTCAGGTAAAAGATTCGTACCAATATCAAGTTCGTTTTTTTCATTTTTAATAGGAATAATACTTCCTATATTTTGGGTATGGATACAGCATGGTATATCTTCATTATCATCAATAGTTAATGGAGGAAATCAGATAATATCAACATTTTTATTTGGTGTAGGAGAAAGAGCTTTAATACCAATAGGATTACATCATATATTTTATTCGCCTTTTTGGTTTAACTTCGGAGAATATATAACTGAAACAGGAACTATTATTCATGGAGATCAAACTATATGGTTTAAAATGTTTGAAGACGGAGTAAAAACTTTTAGTACAGATACTTATATGAATGCAGGTAAATTTTTGCAAGGTGAATATCCTTTAATGCTTTTTGGGCTTCCAGCAGCAGCATTAGCTATGTATTCAGAGGCAAGGCCTGAAAATAAAAAAGTAGCAGGAGGGTTATTATTTTCTGCTGCTCTTACTTGTTTTATAACAGGTATAACTGAACCTATAGAATTTGCATTTATATTTATATCTCCAATACTATATTTATTTAATGTAATAATGGCTGGAATTTGCTATTCTGCAATGTATATATTAAATGTACATATAGCAAAATCTTTTTCAGCTGGATTAATAGACTACGTTTCATTTGGAATACTTCCATCTTTTTCAGGCTTTCAAACTAACTATTTAAATGTCATACTATTTGGAATACCGGTAGCATTAGTTTATTATTTTAGTTTTAGATTTTTAATAAGAAAATTCAATCTTGCTACACCTGGAAGAGAAGCATCATCAGCAACCAATGATAATGCTGATGTTTTTAAAAATAAAAAGAAAGGGAATTCTGATTTTGCTGAATTAGCTAAAGAATATATGCAGACAATAGGCGGTAAAGAAAATGTAGAAAATTTAACTAATTGCATAACTCGTTTAAGAATAACATTAAAAGATATAAATAATATTGATGAAGCAAAAATGAAAGAACTTGGGGCTAAAGGGGTTGTAAAAATAAAAAATTCTATACAAATAATTATAGGCTCTGAAGTAGAATTTTTAGCAGAAGAGATGAAAAAACTTTTGAAATAGTTCAAATATATTAAATAATACTTAAAGCAATTTAAATATAATTGTTTTAAGTATTATTTACAAAAAATATTAAATAATAATAAAATCATAACATTGACTATTATTACTTTTTAGTATATCATACTATCCATGAAAATTAATACAAAGCTCTCAGTAGCTGCACATATAGTTTTATGCATAGCCTTTTTTGAAAATGAAGGTACAACTTCAAATTTGCTTGCTAAAAGTGTAAAAACCAACCCTGCCCTAATAAGAAGAATTCTATTAAAACTTCAAAATGCTGGAATAGTTGAAACAACCAAAAAAGGAAGCAAACTTATAAAAAATGAGAAAGATATAACATTACTCTCAATATACGAGGCGGTATTCACAGAAGAAGAGAGAGGTTTATTTAGCTTTCACCATCCTAATCATGTTTGCCCTGTAGGATGTGCTATGTTTGATGTGCTTGGAGAAGAGTTTAATAGCGTAAAAGAAGACTTTGAAAAATCATTATCTAAAATAACTATAAAAAAAATAGTTGATGAAGTGAGAAAAAGAAAAAAACATTTAGATTTTATGAATAAATAATTTTTTAATGTTTTAAAATTTTTATTTTGTTGCCTTCGAGTTTTATTATTTTTTCCTTCGATAATCTGTTTAATTCTCTTGATAAAGCACTTCTGTCTGAAGATATAAACTCTGATAATTTATCTCTATTATATGGTATTACTATATTATTAGATTTTTGTATATTAGACATATATTTTAAATAAAGCATTATTTTACTTCTTAAACTTTTTTGACTTAAAATATCATTTTTTATAGAAAGAAATATGTTTTTATCAGATAAAACCCTAATTAGATTTTGAAGAAAAATTGCATTATTAAAAATATTATTAGTATTTATTTTTAGTATTTTAGTATCAGTAAAAGATAATGCCTGTATAGTAGAAACCTTTTTTGTAGATAAAGCAAAAGATTCAGCAAAAATATCTCCAGCATTTAATATATTAACTATATTTTTTCTCGCATCATCATATTCTTTGGAAACCTCCACCATACCGTCTAATATTAAATAAATATGCTCTACATAATCACCTATGTCTATAATTGTATTTTCTTTTCTATATGATTTATTTTGATATCCAAAACTCTTAATTATATCAAGAATCTCATCTCGTTCTATATTATTAAATAAACTTGATTTTAATATTATGTCTATATATTCTTCCATAAATCAAACTCTCAATTGTATACTAACTAATATAGTATTTTTTATTAAAAAATCAATATCAGTTAGTTGCTATAGCAACTGAGTTTTTTATAAAAAATTATATTATAAAAACAATTGATAAATGACTTTTATAAAGGAGTTAAACAAAATGAAAAGAAGAATAATAAAAATAGATGAAGATAAATGCACAGGATGCGGAGAATGCATACCGGATTGTCCTGAGGGAGCTTTGCAGATAATAGACGGAAAAGCTAGGCTTATAAGTGATTTGTTTTGCGACGGACTTGGAGCTTGTATAAAAAAATGCCCAGAAAATGCAATGACTATAGAAGAGAGAGAAGCAGGAGAATATAATGAACAAAAAGTAATGGAAAATATCGTTAAAGGCGGTGTTAATGTAATAAAAGCTCATTTGCATCATCTAAAAGAACATGGAGAAGATAGACTTTTTAATGAAGCTATAAAATATTTAAAAGATAATAATTTGGAGGTACCAAATATGGAAGAAAATAAACCTTGCGGATGTCCTGGAAGCATGCAAAGAGATATGAGAAATAAAGTAAAAAGTGAAAGCAATAATAATGTTCATATAACTTCAGAGTTAACAAATTGGCCTATACAATTAAAACTTATAAATCAAAATGCTCCGTATCTTGATAATATAGATTTGCTTATTAGTGCCGATTGTGTGCCTTTTACTTATGCAAATTTCCATTCAAAATTTTTAAAAGACAAAGTGCTTATGATGCTTTGTCCTAAACTCGACAGCGACATAGATTTATATATAGAAAAACTTGCTAATATATTTAAAACAAAAAATATAAAATCTATTACAATAGTTCGTATGGAAGTACCTTGCTGCGGAGGCGTTGAAATGATAGTAGAAGCAGCTCTTAAAAAGGCTAATAAAAACATAATCATAAAAGAATACACTATATCCATAGACGGAGAAATAATCTAATAAAAACAATAATGAGATAATTATAAACTTACATAATTATCTCATTATACTTGAAATAATTAATCTTAAGATATATCATTCTTTATTATATATTTAAGGATTAATTTCAATGAAAAAAAGAGTTCTCATACTTGGTGCTACTGGTTCTATAGGAGTGAACACTTGCTCGGTAATAGAACATTTTTATAATGATTTTGAAATAGTAGGAATTACTACAAATACAAAAATTGATGTTTTAAAAGAAGAATGCATGAAATTTAAACCTAAATATGTGCATATCTCTTCTCAGGAAGCATTAGAAAAGTTCAAAAAATTTAATATCAATGTTAACATCTATGAAGGAAGTATCGCTGATTTTGTAAAAGATATTGATTTTGATATATTGGTAAATGCTTTAGTAGGATATTCTGGTTTTCTTCCAACAATAGAAGCAATAAAAAAATCTAAAACTGTGGCATTAGCAAATAAAGAAACATTAGTTGTAGGCGGAGATATAATTAATGATTTATTAAAAAAATATAATGCTAAATTAGTGCCTATAGACAGCGAACATTCGGCAATTTTTCAAATATTAAATCACTTTAATAATGTACCCATTTCAAAAGTAATAATAACCGCATCTGGAGGACCTTTCTTCAGAACTCCGAAAGAAGAGCTAAAAAATGTTACAGTAGAAATGGCATTAAAACACCCAACTTGGAATATGGGTGGAAAAATTACAATAGACAGTGCTACTATGATGAATAAAGGATTTGAAGTAATAGAGGCTCATCATTTATTTAATTTGGATTATGACAAAATAGAAACTATAATACACCCTCAAAGTTTAATACATTCTATGGTGGAGTTTGTAGATGGAGAGATTTATGCTCAGATTGGAAAGAATGATATGCGCCTTCCTATACAGCATGCTCTCACATACCCAGAGGTAAAAAACACGCCATTTGAAAAATTAAAGCTTTATGAACATAGCGAAATTAATTTTTATAAGATGGATTTTGATAAATTTATTATGCTTAAGCTTGCTTATGAATGCGGTAAGAAAGGAGGATTATATCCTTGCATATTAAATGCTGCTAATGAAGTATGCGTATATTCTTTTTTGGAGCGAAAAATAAGATTTACTGAAATATTTGATATAGTAGAAAGAATGGTAAAAATTAATGTTTCCCATATACCGCTTACTGTAGAAAATATCATAAGAATTGATAATGAAACAAGAAAAGAAACTTTAAAATTAATAGAAACTATAAAACAGATGTGAGCAAATTATGAAAGAAAAAATAATAATTGGTTTTTCAAAATTAATAATCTTTAGAGAAATATTAAAAACAAAAACAATAAAAAAATTAATAAAGTTATTAAAATATAATGCTAATGATGAAACAGAAACAACATCTTTATATTATGATTTTCTAAATGAACTATATAATAATAATGATAATATAGGAGATTTTTTATTAGAATATATATTTAGAGATGATAACATATATATAAAAAAAATACTATTAAAACAAAACATAAATAAAAACATAGAAAATGCATTAAAAGAAGAATTAGATTTTTTTAGTTTTTTATCAAAAATTGATTTATCTGATATTTATAATAATTTAGCAAACTTAGAAACAAAAAAAATAGATTTCTATAATATATACTCTACTCATATAAAAGAAATAAATAAAAAAGGTTATGGAATATTTTATAACAGCAATATGTTCACACTTGATGAAAAAAAGAACATCACCAAAGCAAAACATCAAGACAATCAAAATATAAAACAACTATATGGTTATGATAGAGAAAGAGAGAAAGTAATACAAAATACTAAGGTCTTATTAGAAGGTAAAAAAGCCAATAATATACTTCTCTATGGAGATGCCGGTACAGGTAAAAGCAGCACTATAAAAGCAGTTGCTAATATGTTTAGAGATGAAGGTTTAAGGCTTATTGAAGTGAAAAAAAGCCAGTTATCATTTATCACAGATATAATACAAAAACTAAGTTTAAGTCCTCTTAAATTTATAATATTTATAGACGATTTAACTTTTTCTTCTAATGATGACAGCTTCTCATATTTAAAAGCCGTACTTGAAGGCGGAGTAAACTCTTTTCCTCAAAATATAGTAGTTTATGTAACTTCAAATTATAGGCATTTAATAAAAGAAAACTTTAATGACAGAACAGGTGATGATATACATCTGGAAGACACTATTCAGCAGATAATGAGTTTAACAAACAGATTCGGTATAGTTATAACCTTCCAAAGACCAGACAAAGATTTATTTGTAGATATAGTATTATCGTATGCTAAAGACAATAATATACAAATAAATAAAGAAGAGCTTATAAAACAAGCAGAAAGTTATGCTATAAGAAGTGCAGGAAGAAGCCCAAGGGTAGCAAAGCAGTTTATAGAGACTCTGTTATAACTCATTCTTTAACTAAAAAAATAAATTACTATTATAAATTTATAATAGTAATTTATTTATTATATTATTTAACATCTTTTCTATATAAATTAAACAATTCATTTGTATAAATCAATGAAGAATTACTATCAAATATAAATTGTGTGCTATTATCATTAAATTCTGGTTTATTTGCTGCACTATACCAATAATATAATGATAAATTATGGTGTGGTATTACTTTTATATTATTTTCATCTTTTGCATATAAAGATGAATTTGTATTTTCTGTTATTAAATACTCTATTTTATAATTTTGATTAGTATATGTATTTTCTTTTTTAGTTAGAAATAAATTCATAGCATAATTAAAAATATTTCTTGAATATAATGTAAAAGATTCTCCATTAGCATCTTTAGACATATTTTTTACTATATCATAAGTAAGCCTTTGTTTTTTTCCTATTAAAGAGAAATCATAATTTTGTTTATAATAATGCCATGGAACTGCTAATATATGTATAAACATAAACATTACTAAAAACATAAATAATTTATTTTTCTGATAATATAAATAATTAACAAATAATAAAATAGTAAAGAATGATAAAGCATACATAGAAAAATGATAAACATATCCGCCGCCTTTACCTTTTAAAATCATAGGGCAAAGTATGGCAACTGGTATATATAAAAAATAAAAGAATAAGACTTCTTTTAATATTGTATCATTTTGAAATCTTTGACCTTTAAATAAATCCTTCTTACATACAAATATAATAGAATATACAAAAGATGCAATTACAATAATATGAGAAATTATTATTGCAATTATCACTATTGGACTAAAAACGCCCCAATAAGTTAGAGCAGTTTTTACATCAAATTTATTTAATGTAAATGTTGGATATATAATTTGAGCATAAATCTGAGGGAAACGTTTATAGAATGGAACTGTATAACCTTTTGATAAATTAATCATTTTTAGAGAGTTATCAAAACCATTTTGAATTTCCACTATTAAGTATGGCAAATATAATAAAAATGATATAAAAACTCCTAAAGCCAAATATTTAAAATATTTTTTAGAATAATTTCTTTTAATAATTAAATACATCAATAATGTGGGTACTACACCATAATATACCGCAAAATGAAATTGTCCCATTATGGCCAAAATAGGGAATAAAAGTGCTGCAAAAATTCTTGAATATTTTGTATCTCTTAAATACTCTACAAAAAACATACAAAATAAAAATGAAAACATAACAACTGAATTAGGATTAGTAAAAGAAGTTGTAGCTTCAAATAAAATACAATTAACCGCCATAAATGATGTCATAATTGCAGCAGAAATAAAGCCGAATCTAAAATAAAGCCAAATTAAAAATATAAATAAAACTATCAAATATAAACTTACATCAATAATTCTTGCTGTATAATAATTTTCTCCGCCTAAATTAAATAATAATAAAAATTTAGAATAGAATCCTGCCCCAGGTACTCTTGGTATGCTATCATCTACTAAAAGCCCGCTTGTAACTAATCTTGCCCCTGTATGAGGAATATATTTATTATCATCTGCTACTCTCATATCATAAAAATGCTGTTCATTATCATTAGATAAAAAAGAATTCTTTTGAAAATAAAAATTGGCAATTATACTAATAGCAATAGATACTATGATTAATATTAATAATTCAATTTTGAGTTTTTTTTCCATTTTTTGTATTCTCCATTATTTATCATAAAATTTGTACACAGTAAAACCCTTCAAATTAGTTACAACAATAGGGTTATTCTCTATAACATATTTCATGTCATTTGCATTTCTATTGGAATCCCAATTTTTCTCAGCAATATTATCTTTAATTATATAAGTTAATTTAGCATCTTCTGAATATTTAAGCTTATTATTTGGAAAATAAGTATTAAAAATATCTTTATTCTGTCCCCTAAGAACACCTGAAAAATTATCATAAATTTTGATATTCTCACCGTTTGAATCATTTTCTATAATATTAAGTAAAGCAGCAAAACTTTTATAATTTCTAGGTTCTTCAAATAATTTCCAATATCTAATTAATTCTCCAGACATAGCAAATACGTTTAATATCAGTATAATTGCTGTTATATTAAAATATTTTCTGCTATTTTTTAATTTATTTTCATTCTGTACAAAAAATAATAATATAGGTGTAAAAGCAATAGAGTAAACAGAATATAAATAATGAAAAGTACCAGATTTTGATTTAAATACTATAAAACTAATAATTGTTACTGGTATAAATAAAAATAATATAAAAATTAATTCTTTTAATATTTCTTCTTTATCACTACAAATATTTTTTCTTTTTAATAAGAATATAAAAGAACGTATAAAAGCAAAAACTGAAAAAAGAATACTAATAACTAAAAAAATTAATCCGTAAAAATATACAGGCTTAGTAAACCAATAATAAATAATAGAACCTGTTCTAGTACCAAACAAAGCAGATATCTCATTGGTTGGAAACAATATTAAAGCATAAACTTGAGGAAAAGGTATAGATGAAAGTCCCCCTCTCATATTCATAGCATACTGAACATTTAAAAAACCTGTTTTAATTTCATTTAAAAGATATGGTAAGTATAATAGAAAAGATATAAAAACTCCTAATGCCCAAAATAATATATATTTTTTAGTTCTTTTAAATCTTATTATTAAATATACTATCAATGTTGGAATCATAGAAAAGAAAACAACCATATGCCCCTGAGCCATTAATGCAAGTATTGGAAATATAACAATTGCAGATATTTTTAAAATTTTTTCATTATTATTTTTATCTAAATATTCATACAAGAAAATAAATAATGGTAAGCTGAATATCAAAGTAACATTAGGATTCCAAAAATCAGTCATAGACATTATTAAATATCCATTAAGCATTATAATAGGGCTCATAATAGAAACTATAAAAAGCCCAAACCTTTTAAAAATCCAAAACATAAATATGAATAATATTATCAAATTGAAAATCAGATTAATAATTTTAGCATTAAATAAGTTTTCACCGCCAATGCTGTAAAATAAAGTATAAATTATATAATAAAATCCACCCGGAACCTTTGGACTTGTTTGAGCATCTGTACTTATAAATCTAGCCCCCATTGTCGGAAACTCTTTATTTTGATAATATTGTTTCATATCATAAAAATGTGATTCCTGATCCTTACCTATAAACCTTTTATCAATGGCATAAAAAGATATAAATAAGCAAAATATTGTAGATATAGCAAATAATAATAATAAATATTTATTTAATTTCATAGTCCAACCTTTAAATTATATACCTGAAAAAGGCTTATCTCCTTTATATTTATACACCAATAAAGCTGAATTACTATACAGCAATTTAGTATTATTACTAAAATATGTCATATACTTAGAAACAGCATCTTTATTTTGAGATAATGCCACTATACTATCAAAAACAAAATAAATATTAGTAGAATCTGTATTTTGTTTCCATACATTATTAGTGAAAAATGTAATGGCAATATCTCTATACATATTATTATGAGCATAAATCCCTATAACATTGGCATCAGAATTTTTAGAATCATTATAAATAGTTTTTACAACATTTCCCATAGCATGCAAATTTCTTGGTTCTTCATAATATTTTATATATATACTATTTTGAAAATAAAGTACAATTAAATTAATAAAAAGTAAAAAAGAAATTGTATAAAAAAGTTTTTTATTTGATTTTAATTTACTATCATATTGAACAAAAAATAATATTATAGGCAAATATGATATGGCAAACATAGAATATAGGTAATGTATAACACCTGATTTAGAATGTGATAAAATATTCACAATTATTGTAACAGGTATAAATAACAAAAATATTAAAAACATGTCAAGAATAACTTTTTCATTATTCGATTTAGCTTTATAATTCTTATTAAAGAAATAATATAATATTCTTACAAAACAAAAAAGAGAAAAAATTAAACTCAAAAATAAAAAAGCTACACCTAATATTGTTAAAGGATATTTACTCCAATAACTAATAATTGCATTCATACCGCTGCCATAAGACATAGATATTTCATTAGTAGGGTATAATAATAATGCATATATTTGAGGAAATGGTATTGAAGATACAGAATCTCTAAGAGTTAGAGCCATTTTCAAATTGCTAAAATTAGATTGTATTTCAGAAATTAAATAAGGTAAATATTCTAAAAAAGATATAAATACTCCTAAAACCCAGCAAAATATATATTTTAATGTACGTTTATATTTTATTATTAGATAAACTATTACTGTAGGTATCATTGAAAAGAAAGTAAAAAAATGTCCTTGAGCCATTACCGCAAGTATTGGAAAAATCATTATTGCAGAAATACGTACTACATTCTTTCTCGTATCATTTTCTTTATTTTCATCAATATATTCAAATAATAATATAAATAATAAAAAACTAAATATTAATGTTATATGCTGATTAAGAAAATCACTAATTGCCAATATAATATATACATTACATAATATTAATGAGGCTATAAATGAAGTGAGCATAATACCAAAACGTTTATAAAACCAAAACAAAAATATTAGTATTATAATCAAGTTAAATATTAAATTAATAATCCTAGATATAAAATAATTTTCAGCAGATAATTTATAAAATAAAGTATAAAATATATAATAAGCTCCGCCTGGTACTCTTGGAATATTATCTGCATCATTAACTATTTCACTTGGTATAAATCTTGAACTAGTTGTTGGAAATTTACCGCTTTCATACCATTGTTTCATATCATAAAAGTGCTGAGCCTGATCGGTTCTTAAAAACCTTTTAGGCATAATATAAAAATCTATAAGAAAATTAATAATAAGTGCTGATACCAATAAAAAAGCTGGTATTATTATATATTTATTATACCTCATAAATTGTTTTAAATAAATCATACTAAATGACAAGCACAGTAATGTCCGCTTTCAACCTCTCTAAACTCAGGAACTTTCTCAGCACAAATAGCTTCTGCCTTAGGACATCTTGTTCTAAATTTGCAGCCTGATGGAGGATTAATTGGAGAAGGTATTTCCCCAGAGAGTATTATTCTCTGTTTAGTTTTTGCTATAGAAGGCTCTGATATTGGTATTGCTGAAATTAAAGATTGAGTATAAGGGTGAAGCGATTTTGTGTATAATGATTCGCTGTCTGTAAGCTCAACAATATTACCCAAATACATAACAGCTATTCTTTTAGATATCTGACGCACCACAGCTAAATCATGAGCAATAAATAAATAAGTAAGTTTCATATCCTGCTGCATATCATAAAGCATATTTATAATCTGAGCCTGAATAGAAACATCTAAAGCAGATACCGGTTCATCGCAAACTATAAACTCAGGGTCAACCGCCAAAGCACGAGCGATACCTATACGCTGCCTTTGCCCGCCAGAAAACTCATGCGGATATCTTTGTGCCTGTTCAGCATTAAGCCCAACAAGTTTAAGAAGATTTATTACTTTTTCTCTTCTTTCTGCTTTTGTAGAATAAAGTTTATGTACATCAAGAGCTTCCCCTATTATATCTTCAACTGTCATACGAGGGTTAAGCGAAGCATAAGGGTCTTGGAAAATAATTTGCATTCTTTTAGCATACTGTCTGTAATTATTTTCATTAACCTCTTCGCCGTCAAAAAATATTTTACCGCTTGTAGGCTTATATAGATGAAGCAAAGTTCTTCCAAGTGTAGTTTTACCGCTTCCAGATTCGCCCACAAGTCCAAAAGTTTCCCCTTTATTTATAGTAAAAGATACACCATCAACGGCTTTCACTGTCTGTATATTTCTACCAAATAAGCCGCCTTTTATTCTAAAATGTTGTTTTAAATCTTGTATTTCTATTAAAGGTGTCATAATAAACTACTCTCTTTTTAATTAGTATTTTAATTGGGCATTTGATGAAGCCAGCATGCAGAAAAATGTCCCTTTTCAAATTCAGTAATAGGAGGCTTATTATCAATGCAAACTTTCATACATTCTTCGCATCTTGTACTAAAAGGACAGCCTGCCTTCATGTTAAGTAAATCTATAGGAGTTCCCTCTATAGGTATAAGTCTATCTTGCTTAATATCAATACGAGGCAAAGATTTAAGAAGCCCTAAAGTATAAGGGTGTTTAGGTCTTTCAAATATATCAAATACAGTACCTCTCTCTACTATACCGCCGCCATACATAACTATAATATCATCAGCCATATCAGCTACAATTCCAAAATCGTGCGTAATGAGTATAACAGCCATTTGTATTTTTTTCTGTATATCTTTTATAAGCTCAAGTATCTGCGCCTGTATAGTAACATCAAGTGCAGTTGTAGGTTCATCGGCAATAAGTATTTTAGGGTCTCCTGCCAAAGCCATAGCTATCATTATACGCTGACGCATACCGCCTGAAAGCTCATGCGGATATTGTTTTATTCTTCTTCTTGGTTCATTAATACCAACCAAAGTTAAAAGCTCTACTATTCTCTCTATAGCATCTGTTGTGCTTATTTTTTTATGAGTAGTTAAAGCCTCCATAAGCTGATTGCCTATAGTATATACTGGATTTAAACAAGTCATGGGGTCTTGGAAAATCATTGATATAGAATCACCCCTTATTTTCTTCATTTCATGTTCAGAAAGCTTTATTAAATCAGTGCCTTCAAAAAGTATCTCTCCGTTAATAATTTTACCAGGCTCTTCAATAAGCCCCATAATAGAATAAGCAGAAACACTTTTTCCGCTTCCAGACTCCCCTACTATTCCTAACACTTTAGATTTATCTAATTTATAAGAAATATTATTAACAGCCTTAACCTCTCCAAGCGGTGTAAAAAAAGATACGCTTAAATTCTTAACTTCTAATAAACTTTCCATTAAATACCACCTTTATAGCTTTTTATCTGTTTTTCATTCTAGGGTCTAAAGCATCTCTAAGTCCATCACCCACCAAATTAAAACAAAGTATTATTATACTTATTAAAGCAGCAGGAAAAAGAAGCTGATAAGGATAAGAATAAACCCCGCTAACAGCATTTGAAGTTAAAGAGCCAAGCGAAACCATAGGAGCACTTACCCCCAAACCTAAGAAACTTAAAAAAGCCTCAACAAATATAGCATTAGGTATCTGAACCATAGCTGATACTATTATAGCCCCCATAGCATTAGGTATTAAATGCTTAAAAATTATTCTGCTATGCGGAGTACCCAAAGCCCTCGCAGCAGTTACAAACTCCTGATTTTTTAATGCTAAAATTTGTCCCCTAGTCATTCTAGCCATATTAGTCCAATAAAGCAAAGATATAACTATAAATATACTAAAAAGTCCAGGTCCTAAAAGACCAATACCTCTTAAAGATTCACTTTGTAGAAACAACTTATCCATAGGAGCTTTAAGCACTACAGACAATAATACAACAATTAAAAGCGTAGGCACAGCACTGATAATATCTACTATACGCATCATAATATTATCAAGCATACCTCCGAAATACCCAGATATAGAACCATACACTATTCCTATAATTACAACCAAAGTAGCAGAAACTATACCTATTAAAAGCGATATTCTAGCTCCTATCATACAACGTACAAGCAAATCTCTCCCTAAAGTATCTGTACCAAACGGGTGCTCTAATGTAGGTAAGCTATTTTCTACCCCTCTATTTATCTGTGCATATTCATATTCTGATATTATAGGTATAAATATAGCAAGAAGTGTTATAATACCTATTATTATAATAGAAACTAAAGCTACTTTATTTCTTTTAAATCTTCTATACGCATCCTGCCAATAAGTTACACTCTCTCTTTTTACCTCGGCAGCAGCTTTTTCTTCTTCGCTTGCTTTTACAAATAATGATTTATCTAAACTATTTTCCATTTATTATTCCTTACATTAATCTTGAATTTTTATTCTAGGGTCTATAATACCATAAGATAAATCAACTAAGAAATTCATTGCTATTAAAAAAGCACCATAAAATATAGTAACTCCTAATATTGTAGGATAATCCCTTTGGGTAATGCTTTCAACAAAATACCTTCCAAGACCAGGTATATTAAATATTTTCTCTACAACAAAAGAACCAGTAAGTATACCTGCAGCAAGCGGTCCTATATATGTAACTATTGGTATAATAGCATTTCTTAAAGCATGCTTAAATATAATAATACTTCTTGATATACCCTTTGCCCTAGCTGTTTTTATATAATCTTGGTGAATAACATCAAGCATAGAACTTCTCATAAGCCTAGCCATAAAACTAAGTGAACTAAAAGATAAAGCAAAACCAGGCATTAAATACTGTCTAAAAGAATCAAAACCATACGCAGGAAGTAATTTTAATTTAACAGAAAAAATAATAATAGAAACAGTAGCAACAACAAAACTCGGTACTGCTATACCCAAAGTAGCAGCAACCATGACAGCCCTATCTATAGCCTTACCCTGTCTAAGAGCAGCAATTATACCAAATAAAACCCCTATAGTAGTGGAAATAAACATACTAAATATTCCAAGTCTAAAAGATACAGGAAAAGCTCTTACTATAGTACCTGATACAGATTGACCTATTTTAGTAAGAGAAGTACCTAAATCTCCTTTAATTGCATTTTTAAGATAGTTTGCATATTGAACTACAAGAGGCTTATCTAAACCATATTTTTTATTTAAATTTTCTAAAGCAACCTTACTAAGCGGTTTCTCCCCAACGAAAGGTCCTCCCGGTACAGTATGCATTAAGAAAAAAGTGATAGTTACTATGACAAATAAAGTTAAAACTGATATAAACAATCTCTTTAAAACATAATCAAGCATAAAGCATACCCCAAAATTAATAATACAATTATTAAAGATATTCAATTATATAATAAAAATATTGTTTAGTCAATTATAAAACTCAAAATAAAACTACATATAATAATCATGCATATTCTATTTCTATCAAAGACCTTAAAGCACTTTTAGCTTCGGTTAAAAATCTCTGATTAGGATCAACTTTGTAATTTTCGCCTATCTTAAATACTTCGGTACCGCTTTCTGATTTTAGTTTTAAGAAAATAGTATAATCACCAGGGTTTGATGATATAGCGTTTTGCAAACATAACAAATCCATATCATCAAATATATTTTTATTAACATAAAGAGCTAATTGTTTTTTTCCTGTATTAGTATTTTTTATAATATTATTTTCTCTTTTTACCGCAGCTGCTTCTTTAGTATTTTCATTAGACGGCTTAGGTATTTTATTTTCTGTCACCAAAGTCTCTGCATTATCTCTTTTTATTTCTCTTTTTACTTCTTTTAAGACATTCTTTTTGTCATTAAGTACACTGTCTAAATCTTTTATCTCTGTTATGTTATTGTATATTTTACCTGAAAACTTATTTTTATCTCTCTTACCTTTTATAAGTATGCCCATATTTTCATCAAGCAATTCTCTATATTTATCTACTTTTGTTGTAATATAGAAAGTACTCTCTGTAAATAAATCTATAACTTTTAATATAAGCATAGGACTATTTTTCTTTGTAGTACCTTCTGATATGTTCATCAAGATTGCTGGTATAGAAAACTCATATTTATCTTCAAGTTCTTCCAATTCAAGTAAATTATTAAAATATTTATAATCAATTTTTGTAATATATCTTGCAAAAGGATGATATCTTAAAGAAAAGCCTAAAACTTCTTTTTCATTTTCCATTAAAATATTATTAGGGTATTCAACTTGTTTTTCTATCACTAAAGAAGCACTTCCTGTATCATCTTCAGACATAGAATCAAAAAGCATAGTTTGTCCTGATAATGTTTCTTTTTGATAATTAGAAGCATGAGCAAGTATTGCATCAAGCGAAGAAAGTAATGCACTTTCAGTATGACCAAATTCAGAGAAAGCTCCGCATTTTATAAGCGTTTCATAAACCTTTCTATTAACCAAATGAACATCAACTCGTTTTACAAAGTCTTCTAAATTTTTAAATGGACCATTATTTTCTCTCTCTTCTTGTATAGCTAAAGCAGCCTGAAGCCCCACACCTTTAACAGCATGCAAAGCATATACTATCTTGCCATTCTTTTGAGAGAATAATGCATCGCTTTCAAAAACGCTCGCAGTAACAACTTCTATATTTTTTTGCTTAATTTCATTTAAATATAATGCTATCTTGTCAGTATCATCTATGACTGTATTAAGCAAAGCTACATAATATTCCATTGGGTAATGAGCTTTAATATAAGCTTCTTGATAAGCTATTAAAGCATAACAAACAGAGTGAGATTTATTAAAACCATATTCAGCAAAACCTTTCATTGTATCAAAAAGATAATTTAACAATTCTTCATCATAGCCCCTTTCAAGTCCGCCGTTAATAAACTTCTCTCTCATAGAGTTCATCTTCTCTACGATTTTTTTACCCATAGCCTTTCTTAAATCATCTGCTTCGGCGGCAGTAAAACCTCCAATAACCCTACTTATAGCCATAATTTGCTCTTGATATATTAACACTCCCTGACTTTCTTTAAGTATAGGCTCTAAATCTGGATGCTTGTATACTATCTCTTTTCTTTTATTTTTTCTGTCAGCATAATCTTTATCCATTCCAGAGTTCAAAGGACCTGGACGATATAATGCTACGCTTGATACTAAATCATCAAAACCTGTAGGCTGAATATTTATAAGCATCTGGCGCATACCAGGACTTTCAAACTGGAAAACTCCGCCTGTATCAGCACGCCTAAATATATCATAAACAGCTTCATCATCTAATGGAAGTTTGTCTATATCTATTTCAACACCATATCTCTCTTTTATATCTTTTATAGCATCTTTTATGAGTCTTAAGTTTTTAATACCCAAAAAGTCCATTTTTATAAGACCCGCACTTTCAACATAAGTCATCTCATATTGACAAGCTCTTGTACCAGTCTTGGAATCCTGATAAACAGGAGCTAAATCCATTATAGGATGAGATGATATAATTACACCAGCAGCATGAAGCCCAACATTTCTTACTAATCCATCAAGCCTCATAGATATTTCATACATATTCTTTAATTCTCTGCTTCCTTCTATTTCTTTTACTAAAGCAGCACAATCAGGATGATCATATATATCTACAACCCTTTTTACATCATTAGGTATGCTTTTAGCAAGTCTATCAGCAGTAGCTAAATCTATACCCATAACACGGCAAACATCTCTTACAACAGAACGTCCCCCCAAAGCACCAAAAGTAGCTATTTGTGAAACATTGTCCTTACCGTATTTTTTTGTTACATAATCTATTACAACTTCTCTTTTATCATCTTGAAAGTCAACATCTATATCGGGCATGCTTTTTCTTTCCGGATTTAAAAATCTCTCAAAAAGCAAATTATAATCTAAAGGGTTAACCTTCGTAATCCCTGTAGCAAATGCAACTATTGAACCCGCAGCGCTGCCCCTTCCAGGACCAACTGCAACATCATTATTTCTTGCATAATTAATGAAGTCTTGAACTACTAAAAAATAACCTTCAAAACCCATCTTAGCTATAACCCCAAGCTCCATCTCAAGTCTATCCATAGCCTCTTTTGGAATATTGTTATTATAATACTTATTAAGTCCTTCTATACACATCTTTTTTAATGCCGTAGTTTCTGTCTCTCCATTAGGAAGTTCATAATTAGGCATATAATATGTTTTAGTCATTATATTTAAATCTTTACATTGCTCTGCTATTTTTACTGTATTTTCAAAAGCCTTCGGAAGTTTAGCAAAAGATTTTCTCATCTCTTCTTCAGTTTTCAAATGAAACTCATTGCTTGGAAATTTATATCTTCTTGGCATATCTAAAGTAGCTTTAGTTTGTATTGCTAAAAGTATCTCATGAGCCTTAGCATCTTCTTTTAATACATAATGCACATCATTCGTAACTACTAATTCTATATTTTCGTTTTTGGCAACTTTATATAAATCACTATTTAAAGTCTTTTCTTCTGGCAAACCATGATCCTGAAGCTCTATATAAAAATCTTCTCCAAATATTGATTTATAATACCTTGCTAATTGCAAAGCCTGCTTATAATCTTTTTTTCTTAATGCTATAGGAATCTCCCCTCCCATACAAGCAGATAAACAAATTAACCCCTTACTATATCTTTCTATCAATTCATGGTCTACTCTTGGTCTATAATAAAAACCTTCAGTATATCCATGAGTTACTAATTTACATAAATTGTTATATCCCTCTTTATCTTTAGCAAGAAGAACCAAATGCATAGCACTTTTCTCTTCAGAATTATCTAATTTTTTGTCAAATCTCGTCTTTGGAGCAACATATACTTCGCATCCTATGATAGGTATAATTCCTTTATCTTTAGCCTCAGAAAAAAACTCCATAGCTCCAAACATATTACCATGGTCTGTCATAGCTATAGCTGGCATATCTAATTCTTTTGCCCTATCTATTAAGCCAGGTATGAGTCTTTTAGTTTTATCTTTTTTAGAATATAATGATTTAATACGAGCAGCACCATCAAGTATAGAATACTGAGTATGTACATGTAAATGAACAAATGACATAAAATTATACCCCTATTTTTCTAAATCTTATTTTATACCCAATTATGTTAAATATCAAGTTAAAAAGCAATTTAAAAACAATATTATAATACACTATAAATATTTACGGTAAAAAATATTCAAAATTAAATAGAAATACAATAATTTTTCAAAATTTATTCTCTGCAAACTATAAAACATTATACAACACAAACAACATATATATAGAAAATTACTTGATTTTTTGAAAGCTTTTTTATATAATTAACATATTAAAGTTAATTAATAAAAAAATCTTTGAGGATAAATAAATGTCATCTAACAAAAAAATAGCAATCAAAAAAAAGAGTCCCGTAATTAAAACTTTGCAATGGATTGGAGTATCTGCTGTATCCATTTTGCTTATAATATATTTTTTAGTAATAGATACTAGAGGAAGCCAAAAAACTCCTACAATAGGTTCTGTTAATGGCACTCCTATTTATTATACTTCTACAAGTCCTTATGGTAAAGCTTTTAGAGAAATAGAAAATTATTATCAGCAATTTGGAATACCTATGAATGCTGATGTATATGCCAATATAGAAGATTTGGCCTTTAGAAGAGCTGTTACTACTATACTTTTAGATGATTTAGCTGCAAAAAATATTGCAGTAAGCGATAAAATAATACTTCAATATATGCAAAGCCAATTTATAGATAGTAACGGCAATTACAACCAAATGGCTTATGATGCTTTTATTAAAAATACTCCTCAAGCAGAAAAAATTAGAATAGAAAAAGATTTAAAAGAAACTATTATGGCTCAAACTATAGCTTTAGAGTTATTTAATGGTGTTAAAGTTAATTCTTTAGAATTAGAAAGACAATATATAAAAAATCTTACGAAAAGAGATATTGAAATGCTTTATATAGATGCTTCTGAGATAGTAAGAAGTGCTGACATACTTGAAGTAGATATAGACAAATATTTTAATGATAATAAAACTAATTTTGTACAAGCTGACATATCTTGGATACTTATGGCTAATGCTAAAGATGCTGAAAATGTATATAAAACATTAAAAAATGACATTACTTTATTTGATAAAACAGTGGTAGAGAAAAGTATTTATACCAATGACTATCATTTAGGCTATGTTACAAGAATGGAAATAGATAAAAATATAGCAGATAGAGTATTTACAAATACACAAACTAATATTTTACTATCTCCTATCAATGTTAATGGTGTTTACTATATAGTATTAATTAATGATATAAGACTTCCAGAAAAATACACAGATGTTAATACAGGAGTTTTAAGAGATAGTTATTTAAATGATAATCTTAAAGTATTAATTGAAGCAGAAAAATCTAAACAAGTAGAAGTATTAAAAAATGCTGTTGCCAATAACAATAATTTTGCCGCTTTAAACAATGGAAATATAAAATACTATAAATCTTCAGTACCATTCTCTTATGCTCAAGGGTTAGTAAATGCCACTGATGGAAACGTTATACCAGAGTCATCTAGCCCTATATTTAATAGCACTGTATTTTCTTTGAATGTTGGTGATAAAAGTGAAGTTATAAAATTAAATAATGGAGTTGCTGTTATAAAAGTTTTATCAGAAGAAAAGGCTGATATAAACAAGTTAGCATCATTGGATACGGCTCAAAAAAATGCTGCAAAAAGAGAATTATTAAATTCCTCTGTTGCTAATATTTCTATAGAATGGGAAAACAGAAGCATAGAAGAAGCTAAAATAAAAAGACATAAAGTAAGATAAAATTAGGGGTGTTTATGTTTGACAATAACGTACATTATATAAGAAAAGAATTAGAATCTATATACAATGTTGTAGTAGAGAATTTGGGTAAAGAATTATTAAGCAAAGAGATAAAGAAGCTTGAATACGAGCCAAAGTTGGATAGAATTAATATCAATGATTTTATTTTTATAAGACTTACATTTGAAAACAAAGAAGATCATAAAGAATTATTTTATGAGATATATATAGAAGATGAAAACGGCAATGCCTTAGAAAACTCAATGATAAATGTAGAGCGTCCTTTCTCTAAGCTTGTAGATAAAATAGATTATCTTATAAAATTAGATTATTGATTATATTTAAGTATAGTTTTATATATACTTGTCTTAAGAGTATATTAATAAATATTTATCTTGTTTTTAATTTTACTGCTTATAAATATATATAAAATAATGCCATATGTTTGTGGCTATATTCTGTAAAAATGCAGTTCTTTTGCTTCTTTTATACCAATAAAAGAAGTGGGGGTGTGGGGGCAAAGCCACCACAAACAAAAAATTTAAAAAATATTTTTAATAAACTTATAATATTAAAACAATTATTTTCTATCAATTTTTTTGTTGTTATTTTCCCGCCTTCGCACCATACCTAAAAGTACTTCCTACGGTCGCAGGCACTCCCTTCGGTCGTCCTGAAGGACTCCTTTCAGTCACGGTGCGGACTTCGTCAAAGTTGCAAAAAGTACAAGTTAAGAAAGTAATACTAATTATATTTTACATACTAAATATTAAATCAAAAACAACATAAATATTTATTAAAGCAAATAATAGTTTTAAGTATGCAATAAAAAAGGCTTAAGGGCAATCAATACCACTTAAGCCTCTCAAACTATTTAAGAGCAAACTATTATTTTGCTGCTTTAGCTAAAACATATCTATTATCGCTATCTACTTTACCTTTAGCTATTTGTACTAATAATTCTTTAAACTCATTAAGTACATCTGTTTCATTATCACCATCAACTACATATAAAACTCTATTATCTCCTTCTCCAGTCATAAAATATATTTCATAATCAGTATCGTAATCACCTTTTTCCATATTTTTAACTATACAAGCATTTCTACTATAATCAGTACCTGTTTCTGGAAGAGGCATTGCTGTACCAAATATATTTCCGCTACCAGCTGGTACTTGTATATCTTTTTGCCATACTAATTTAGAATAATCATCTCTTCCGTCTAATACTCCATTTTCATATTCTCTTTCAACCATTTCTGAATCAGAGTCAAAGAAAATATAAGTTTCTTCTGTTTCTGGTCTTCCATCATCCCAACCGCTTTCAACACTTACCCAAGTAGTGCTATATAATCTTTCTAATAAATTATATGTACCAGTTTCTTCAGTTGTTACTTCTGTAATATTACCTGTTGTAATATCAGTAGAAGATGCCCCGCCTTGATTAGCTTGAGCTGATACTGAAAGAGCAATAGCTTGCTGAGCACTTACTGATGTACCTTTTAAAGTTTGTTTAGACATACTTGGTATATTTGCACTTACAGTAGATTCTGTAGCTCCGCCTGCAGCATCTTTATCAGCGCATGAAATAGCTGCCATTGATATTATTGACAATATTAATAAAAATTTTTTCATTTTTTCTCTCCTTCATTGTTGTTTATTGTTGTTTATGTATATATTATAAACAAAATAAATCAATTTGTAAAGTTTATTTTACTTGTTTTTTAAAAAAATTAAGTTTTTTTTACTATTTTTCTATGAATTGCGATATTTTTTTACTATATTTTTATATATTTTACTTGTTTTTACTTTTTTAGAGCAATAAAATAAAGAAATTATACAAACAATTTTTTATTAATATGGGTTTTAAATATGCAATAAAAAAGGCTTAAGGGTAATCAATACCGCTTAAGCCTCTAAAACTATTTATAAAAGTAAATCACTTATTTTCTTAATTAAATATGTTTTTATTTACTTAACAACAGATAATATAAACTTATCATCATTATATACAGTACCTGCACTACCATCTTCTATTGATTTAACTATTCCTTCTGCTCTTGTTTTTGCAGTGTCCACATTATTAGCACCATCTAATTCTACTACATATAAAATATCTCTATCTTTTAAGTATAATAATGACCAGTCTGTGTCACGTTCTCCTAACTCTGTAGTTTTTACAACCACTGCATTCCAAATACTATTATCAACACCTTGCATTGCAGTAGTTTTTACTGCTGCTTGCTCTGATACAGCTGAATATTCAGCAGGGTCATCTTGTATTCCATTTTCATATTCAACTTCTCTAATTTTTGAATCTTTATCAAAGAATAAAAAAGTAGTTTCAGTTTCCACTACGCCATCATCATAATCATCTTCAGATTGATACCAAGTAGTTGTATATAATCTAGAAAGTAAATCATATGTAGGGTCAGTTGTTTCATCTGCTTGAGCAGCTACGGCACCAGATAAAGAAGCTGATATATTGTTTTTTCCATCCCATTGGGCTATTGGAGTACCTTCTTTTACAGCACTGTTTGCACTTGGTGCAATAGAACTTACAGGTTTACCGCTTGTTGAAGATTTATCAGCACAAGAAATTACTGCTACTGATATAATAGATATTATTAATAAAAATTTTTTCATTGGATTTTTCTCCCCTTCATTGTTGTTTATGTATATATTATAACACATCAACATATACTTTGTAAAGTTTTTTTAATATTTTTTTAAAAAATTAAGTTTTTTTTACTATTTTTTTTTATAAACCACTACTTTTTTTACTATATTTTTATATTTTTTACTTATCTTTACTTTTTAGAGTAATCATCAAGCATAAAAAAGCCCGTATTAAAAATACAGGCTTAATAATATAATTTTTTATTTGTTTATTTATTTTTCAGTATCTGCAGGCACTACAGCCAAATCACTTACTTTAGCACCGTCAGAAATATTAACTATTTTTACACCCTTAGCGTTTCTTCCTAACTCTGGTATAGAATCAGCCTTTATCTTTATAGTCATGTCATCTGTAGTAACAACCATTATCTCATCTTTGTCGCCTACAGTTTTTACACTAACTACATTTCCTGTTTTATTATCAGGCTTAATATAAATCTGACCTTTTCCGCCTCTTCCTTTAGCATTAAATTGTTTAGAAGAAAGTCTTTTACCTATACCATTCTCAGTGATAACTATTAATGACTCGCCTTTATGTATGCCGTTTCCAGATACACAAACATCATTATCATCTAAAGTAATACCCTTAACACCAGAAGCAGCTCTTCCCATGTTTCTTACTTTCTGCTCATTTATTCTCAAAGCAAGACCAGAAGCAGTAGTCATAATAAAGTCATCACCGCTTTCAACAGCAGATACCCCTATAAGCTCATCATTATTCTCTAATGTTAAAGCAAGTATACCTCTCTTTTTAGCATTCTCAAGATGTTTAAGCTCCATTTTCTTAATAGTACCCATCTTAGTAACCATTATAATTGATTGTTTAGGGTTAAACTCAGATACTGTAAAGTAGCTTGTAATCTTTTCATCTGGTGCTAAATTGAGTATAAACTTTATGCTCTTACCTTGTGAAGTTTTTGTGAGAGCAGGAATTTCATGCACCTTCATCCAGAAAGCCTTACCTCTGTCTGTGAATATAAATAAATAATCTTTAGTAGAAGCAACGAATAAATGCTCTATATAATGTTCGCCTTGAGATTTACCGCCTTGTACACCTACTCCGCCCCTTCCTTGAGTACGATAGCTTGAAGCAGGTACTCTCTTAATAAAGCCTTGAGTAGTGATAGATACTGCCACATCTTCATCATGAATCAAATCTTCTTCATCAATTTCAGTATCATTAGTTTTGCCTATTATCTCACTTCTTCTGTCATCGCCGTATTTTTCTGCTATGTTTTTAAGTTCATCTTTAATAACAGCAAGTATCTTTTCTGGGTGAGCAAGTAAATCTTCACAATAAGCAATAAACTCTCTTAACTGTTGTAATTCTTGTTCTATTTTGAGTTTTTCTAAAGCAGTTAAACGTTTAAGAGGCATATCGAGTATAGCTTGAGCTTGTTTTTCTGATAGCTTAAACTTACTCATTAAAGTGTTTCTTGCAGCTTCTGTGTTTTCGCTCTGCCTAATTATTCTTATAACCTCTTCAATATTAGCCTGAGCTATTAATAAGCCCTCTAATATATGTGCTTTTGCTTTAGCTTGATTTAAATCATATTCTGTTCTTTTTGTTATTACTTCAACTCTGTGATCAACAAAATATTTTATAAGCTCTTTTAAGTTTAATACTTTAGGCTCGCCATTAACCAAAGCAAGGTTTATAATACCAAAAGTAATTTCTAAATCAGTATGCTTCCAAAGCTGATTCAAAACTATCTGAGTAGCAACACCTTTTTTAAGCTCTATTATAAGCCTAATTCCAGACCTATTGCTTGACTCATCTCTAATATCAGCAACGCCCTCAATTTTACCTTGTTTAACTAACTCAGCAATCTTTTCATGCAAAGTGGTCTTTACAACACCATAAGGAAGCTCTTTTACAACAATAGCCTCTCTGTCTTTTTTTGTCTCTTCTATTTCAAGCCTTGCTCTTAATTTAATTCTTCCCTTACCAGTAGTATAAGCCTCTTTAATACCCTCTTTACCATATATAATTCCAGCAGTAGGGAAATCAGGACCTTGTATATAACGCATCAAGTCTTTAATTTCAGTATCTTGATGGTCTATATAATAAACAATAGCATTAACAACCTCTTTTAAGTTATGAGGAGGCATATTAGTAGCCATACCAATAGCAATACCCATACTGCCATTAACTAAAAGCTGAGGCACTGTTGCAGGAAGCACAGAAGGCTCTGTTCTTGAATCATCGAAGTTTGGTACAAATTTAACAGTTTCTTTTTCTATATCGTTTAGCATTTCTTCTGCGAATTTAGTCATTCTCGCTTCAGTATAACGCATAGCAGCAGGAGGGTCATCGTCCACAGAACCAAAGTTACCCTGTCCGTCTACAAGCAAATAACGCATAGAAAAGTCTTGTGCCATTCTCACCATAGTGCCGTAAACAGCAGCATCTCCGTGCGGGTGATAGCGTGCCAACACTTCCCCAACCGTAGCAGCCGACTTTTTATATGGTTTATCATGTGTTAAATTAGCATCATACATCGCATAAAGTATTCTTCTATGCACAGGCTTAAGTCCGTCTCTTACATCTGGCAAAGCCCTTGACACTATAACACTCATAGCATAATTTAAATAAGATTCTTTTAATTCATTTTCTATAGAAATATGATCAACTCTTTTTAGAATATCTTTTGTTAGTGTGGAATATTTTCTCTCTTCACTATTCTCATTATTCTTTTTTACAGCCATAGATTTTTATCCTTATAGAAATATATTCAAATTATTATAACATTTTAGTGTAAAATTATCAATATAAAAATATAGCGATATTATGTAAATATATAGATATTTATGAATATAATATCATAAAAAATAAAATTTATTGTTTATCTACATAACTACAAAAACATATTTTTCGCATCTGCTACATCTGCTCAGCGCACGCTAAACTAACTAAAAAATATAAATTAATTAAAAATTACATAAAAACTAAGTTTATAAATATGTCTAACGTGCGAAGAAAAAACTATAATCATAATTTTTAGTTTATTCGAAAATTTTGTTTTTCTTTATCTACAAGCTAAACAATTTTTATTTGCAATACATCTTTATATTTTTTACAAATTATTATAAAATAGTTTTATTATTATAATAGAAAAAATAATAAATTGGAGATAAATAACAATGAAAAAAATTAGCTTAATAATGATTTTTATATTAATATCAGCTTTTGCATTACATGCAGATGTTATTGAAGATGAAGTATTTAGATTAATCAATTTAGAGAGAAGCAAAGTATCTCTTCCACCACTTCCAAACAATCAAAGATTGCATTCTTTAGCACTTTATCATAGTGATAATATGGCTAAAAATAAATTCTTCAGCAACACTGATTTAGAAGGTCTTGACTCTAAAGGCAGACAGTTAAAATTATATCCAGAAATGGTTGGAAATATTACAGAAAGTTTCACAAAGTTAGATGTTATACCATTAACTGATAAAAATGCTGCTGCAAGTATTGTGAAAAATTTAATGAATACACCAGACTACAAAAAAGTAATATTATCAAAAGATTTTAATTCTATGGGAGTTGGTGCTTCAAAAAGAGGTGTTGGAGTATATACTACTGTAACTTTAGCAAATATTATAGCTGAGTCTGTTAATTTTAAGCCTGAAGTAAAATATGGTGATGATATTACTGTGCAATATAGAATATTAAATAAAGCACCATTTACTGATTTTAAGATAGCTGTTGAAATGGCTGACCCTAAGGCTCAAATAGTTGGAGATGACGGTAAAACTTATGTAGGTAAAGTAATATATGATGTTACAGATGCAGGCAACACTGTTATAAGCAAAACATTTAAAGCAGAATATGGTAAAGGCGAATATAAAGTTTCATTACTATATAAAGGTGAACATTTCTCAAGCAATACAAGAACTATAACAGTTAAATAAAAGAGAACAATACAATGAAGTTTAGACATAGGTTTACAATAAAAAAAGGCATAGATTTAACTCCTATGATGGATATAGTATTTAACTTACTAATATTTTTTATGATAGGAGCTACAATCATGCAAACTCCTCAAATAGAAATTAGTTTACCTAAGTCTACTTCAGCTGTAGGCAAAGAAAAAAATGAAAATATAATAATAACTATATCCAAAGAAGGCAGCATATACGTTAATGAAGAGGCAGTAAACGATATAGACGGATATCTTAATAATTTAGCAAAAGTTGAAGGAGAATTAGCTAAGCCTGTAGAGATAAGGTCAGATGAAGATGTTAGAACTCAGGTTTTAATATCTGTAATAGACAGTGTAAAAAATGCTGGTTTTACAAGATTAGGTATAGCAACAGATACTAAAAATAATAATTAAAAAAATTAATAATAGTATAGGAGTATTTTTATGAAAACAGTAGATGCAAGAGGCGTTCCTTGCCCAAAACCATTAATATTAACTAAAACAGCTTTAATGAATGCTAGTCTCAACGAAGAGATTGAGGTGCTAATTGATGATGAGGTGGCATTCCATAATATAACTGATTTTCTAAACAACAATAAAATAACATATTCTAATAATGGAATGAATTTCAAAATAACAAAAAACAAAGAATTATCACAAAATGACTCTACTAAAGAAAAGTCATCAGGTCCTGTGATTGCTGTAGTAGATAAAAAAGCTATGGGACATGGAAACGATGAACTTGGAGAATTATTATTAAAAGCATTTTTAGGAGCTTTAAAAGATGCTAGTCCAAAACCTGAAGCTTTATATTGCTATAATGGAGGAGTTTATTTAGGAATTGATGAGCCTTATAAAAGTTTATTGCAAGAGCTTAGAGATGCGGGAATAAAAATATTTTTCTGCGGAACTTGTGTTAAATTTTATGAATTGGAAGGAATAAAAGTAGAAGAGCAAACTAATATGCTTGGTATAATAGAGGCTATGGCCAATGCTTCTGCTGTAATAAGAGCATAATTTTTTATGGAGAAATACTATTATTTTGATAACTCAACAACGAGTTTTCCTAAACCTAAAGAAGTCGCTCAAGACATGAGTAATTTTTTACTTAATATCGGAGGCACTTATGGAAGGGTAAATACCAAAAGGGGCAAATACACCACAGAAAAGATAGAAGAGTGCCGAGAGCTTTTAGCTAATAAATTTATAGGCACAAAAAATGACTCTAATATTGTGTTTACTTCTGGAGCAACAAGGGCTGTTAATGATATATTAATAGGTTTAGATTTGCATGACACAAAAGTTTTAATTTCATCATTAGAGCATAATGCAGTACTAAGACCTATTTATCATTTACATAAAAACAAAAATGTTGAATATCAATTAATTCCTTCAAAAGATAACGGAAAAATTGATATCGGAGCTTTATCAAAAATAATAGAAAAAGAAAAAATATCGCTTGCTATAGTTAATATGGAAAGCAATATTAGCGGAGTTATACAGCCAATAAAAGAGATAAAAGAAATTCTCAAAGATATTCCCCTACTCGTTGATGCCACTCAGTATATAGGTGTTGGCGATATATTTGCTGACGATTGGAATATAGACTATTTAGCATTTACTGGTCATAAGGGCTTACTTGGTCCTACTGGTACTGGCGGTTTTTATGTAAAGGACCCTAGTAAACTTAAAGCATCATATTTTGGCGGAGGCTATGGGGACGGTTTTGAAACTCCTTACAGTGTGCCGGAAATATATGAAGCTGGCACTCCTAATACTGTGGGTATCATAGGGCTTTTAGCAGCATTAAAAAACAGGCCTGTTTGGAATATAACAATAAACGACATGATAGACACTATAAAAAAAATAGAAAGCTCAAATAAATATAAAGTAATTTGGTCTAGAGATAAATCTTCACAGGGTTTTTTATTTTCTATAGAGTGTGATTCTAACATGGCTGAAATTGCTCATAGGTTATATGATGATTATAATATAGAATGCAGATATGGTTTTCATTGTGCAATTTTAGCTCATAATTTTTACAACAATAATAATGGTGCTATAAGATTTTCTTTTTCACCATATACTACAAAAGAAGATTTAGAATATTTAGCTGATGTACTTATAAACAAATTATAGGATTTTTAATATATGACTAAAAGTTTTTGTTATTTAAAAACACCAAGAGATTTAATAAAGGCAGAGAAAATATTAGCAGATGCTGGTATTGAGGTAATTGTGCGTCCTGCTCCAGAGCCAATATTTGGTGTTTGCAATATGGCTATAGATATAAAAGATAATGATAAAGTATATATAGTATCTTTACTTGAGGCTGCTGGTTTAGTGGTATTAATAAAAGAAAGCGAATAATATACCTAAATAAAATATAATTAATTAGTAAGTTTATTCATTAATTTAATAAATTATCTTACATGTAAGAGTATTTTAGTATGATTTAGTATTAATTTTATACTTGCACTTTTTGCAACTTTTTGCGGCGGGAAAAAGTTGATAGTGCATTTAGAAAATATAAAAAATTAAAAATTTAAAGTATATACTATTCATGTTCTAATAGCTTTTTGTAAGAAGCTTCTATTGCAAAAGCTCCAAGCGGTGCTGTTATTAGTATTGCAAGTACTGCTATTACAAGTATAATCTCTCCTGAGGCAAAACCTAATGATAAAGGAATAGAGCCTATTGCAGCCTGCACTGTTGCTTTAGGGCAATATGCTATCATAGAAAATATGCGTTCTTTTTTATTGAGTTTGGTTTTTATTAATGATACAAGAACCCCTAACATTCTAAATATTAAAACAGCAAATATTAATATTATTCCTAAAACTCCAGCATTAAAAGCATAATTAATATTTACGGCAGCACCCACTAACA